>CAMUQM010000036.1 GCA_947095945.1 uncultured Prevotella sp. | reverse complement strand
AGAGGTGAGAGGTCCCGAGGCTTTGGGGAGGGAGGGGAATGCTGGTAAAGATTGGCGGAAGAGAGGTGATGGATGTGTTATAATAACTCTAAAATGCAGAACATTTAGCGTGTATAGATAATCTCGTATGTATAGAGAATATAGGCAATATAGTAAACTTAGAAATAATAGATACTACTAATAATTAAAATAAGAGAATATGAGAAAGTTATTTGTTTTTATAGTGTTGTTGATTTCTCTGACTGTTTCTGCACAGACAGATAACTCGTTAATGCCTGTTGATTGGGACAAGATTAAGGCAGAGGTCAAAGCTAATCCACAGCGTATAAAGAGTTTTGTGGAGAAGTTTACAGACATAGATACTGAATTCAGCTTGACAGCAGAAGAGAAAATACTGGCTTTCTATGGTCAAACCTATCTTAATAATGGCAGAGATATGAGTGTAGAGTTTGATATGTTGAGAGCCAAAAAAGAAGGTAAGGTTCAGGAGTCCGTAGCTATTGCAGATAAGGTTCTTGCTATAAATCCTCTTAATACGAATGCCATTAAGTTTAAGATTTTACACTTCAGAGAGCTTGCTAACACAGATCCTGATAAGGCGTGGATGATGAGTGATAGTATTAAAGTTTATTCTGCACGTATGTTGCGTATCCTCGATACTATTTTTATGACAGGTAATGGCAGTAAGGAACACCCTTTCTACGTTACTGCAGTAGGAGATGAATACAACTTTGTTTACTTTTTCCTTGGTATTCTTGAAGTAAATTCTCAGGCGCTTATAGATAAATGTGACCGACTTCAGTTAGGTAAAACCAATGAGGTTTATTCTTCACCAGAGATTTATTTTGATATAACGCGTGTTCTCGAGATAGAAAGAGAGGTGTTTTCTAATGACGAAAGATAATGTTTGAATAGTTTTAGAAACCTCTCTCCTAATCTCTTTTCAATATGGTAAGAGAATAAGAGAGAGGCTTATTTTGTCCTAATTTTTCACATCGTGCGTTTTATTTGATGCTTAATAGCATTCGAATTAAGGCTCTTTTGGCTTGCAAAAGATGCCCTTTAAGAATGTTACTAACGCCCTTTTGAAGCCTAACTAAGCACCTTTTCTTGCGCAGTCTTGTAAATACTTGAATTCATGTTAGTTACAAATGTGGCTCTAATAGCCCTTTTTCGCCTTATTCTTCATGAAAAACACGCTTTCTTTGTAAATATATTTCAAACATATTCTTCATTGTATTCAAGTTGTTTAAGTTTGCTGTTATTTACAATAATAGTTCTTACAAGACCATTTTGTAACCATTAATTTAGCAGAATTAATAACAGAGAGGGCTACTCAAATTCTATCGCTCCATCCTTATTTAGTTTCAGACGAGTTTTTTTCTCGGGTATAGTCGCTTGTGTTTCTGTTGGTTTGGCAGGGGTTGTTTTGCGACTTACAGTTGTCTTGTTGTTTGTAGAGGAAGAGTGATTAGAACGTGCGATCGTTGTTTTCTTCTGTGGCTTAGCCATAGATTTATTTGCTGTCGCTGATTTTTTCTTAAATGGTACAAAGCGGGTAGTCATTGGTTCTAACTCATCATCGTACTCACTCTCGTATTCTCTATACTTATAGGTAATACCTTTGTCTGAAATAATGGTGTCAGCCATGCATATCCCATTATGATACCTCGCACGTCGTATAATGTTCTTTCCTTTCTTATCATATTCGTATGTCATTCCATTTAACTTACCGTTATGATACATTTGTGTAAAGTAAATGGCGGGCGTTTCATCTACACTTTGTATAGGGTGGTACATTGTTGATTTACCTTCAAATATACCACGGTCATAGTTAATGATAGCCTCTATCTTTCCAAATTCATTGTAAAACTTAAGTGTCCCATGTAGCTTTCCTTCTTGATAGTTAAGCTCTGAATAAAGTATTCCGTCTTTTGTGTAATTAATGCAAGAGCCTTCTTTAAATCCCCATGCCTTATTTCTGTGATAGATGCTTTTAATCTGTCCATTGTCATATTTTTCAACGAACTCTTCTGTCTGTGCATTTGCTTGGAAAGAGAAGATGCATAACAGTAATAGCAGTATATATTTCGTGTTCATATATGATGTTCTTAATTTCCTACACCAAAGTCAGTATCTTTTACTTTGCAGGGACTTTATAATTTTCAGGCATTGTGAAGTAATATGTCAACTGACCATTGGCTATGCTTAAACTATAAACGTTTTTTAGTGTTGGTTCACTTGGGCGGTTTATATCGCCTTGGAACCATATCTGCCCATTGCTAAGTGTACAAAAGTTCACATCCTTAATAGCCTTTTCTGGAGCTTGTGTCCATAAGATTTTGCCATTTGTTGCCCTTAACTGGAATACAGGTACGGTCTTTTCTGATATGTTAGGGGTATAGGATATTAATATATAGTTGGCATCTTGGTAGATGATTTTAGCATTAAAGGCTGTAAACCAGTCTGTAATAGGGCTATCGCTAACAAGTCGATCATCATGTATCCACAATTTTTCACCTATGTCGTCGAAGGAATATCTATTTTGTGGATCACCTAAATGATATTTAAAGTGTATTTTGATAAAACGATATTTACCACCATTATTAGTCGAAGAATTAGCATTTTTCTTCTGAAGACAATAGTAAATGCTGTCTCTTACTTCACCATTAAGTTGTGATGGCGGCAAATCTTGGGCATAATTAAAAGCTTCTTCCGTATAAAGTCTATCTGTTCCGGGGAAATAGTAATACATTTCTGCCAAGTTGTTGACAACCTTTATGCCCTCCCCATACTCGTCATACAGTAGCTTAGCACTGGAAACACCAGTACTCATAGCATTCTTTTTTTCAAAGAGCGACTTCGTTACATCTTTCATTGTGAGCTGTTCTGGGGATACTTCAAAGATGTAACGTTCAGAAACTATAAAGAACCAACGGCGTGCCTGATTGAAATATCTTAGATTATAATAGTCGTATGAAGCCATGCGGAAGTCAAAAACTGTCTCACCAGTACCCAATAATTGTTCGGCAAGAATTTTCCCTGTTTTAATATCACGGAATCCATAATAAACCCCATCAATGTGTTTTGGGTCTTTATCCACACCTGTTGAGAAGTCTCTTCCAACAATATAAAAGAGACAGGCATTGCCTTTATGGCTCATTGTAACAGCCATATAAGTATCTTCGGCAACATCAATAGAATCTTTTTGGGATAGTATTGAAGATGAATTTGGCGATGATGATAAAAAAATGGGAAGTAAAACAAAGAAAACTCCTATAGCTATAGCTAACAAAGCATACATTCCTAATTTCCTTACTATATCTATAGTGTCATTAGATGAGGGGATATAGTCAAAGCGATGGTTGACGTTGATATTGATATCATCATCGTCTATATAGAATTCGGTTCCACAGCTTTGGCATAGATAACACTTATCTTCTTTATGAGTGTGCTTCTCGCTACCGCAGTTCGGACATTTTATTGGTTTTATCTTTGTTCCCATTTAAGTTTTTGAAGGGTTTATGATTTCTTTTTATAGTGTAGTGCCAGAAAGACAAGAATGGTTTGAATGGCAGTTAATATTACAAACATGATAACCCACCAGTTATTCATCAAGTGTTCGGGAGCTATCAGTCCACTGAAATACTCTATGATACCAATGAAAGCGAAGATAATGCCTAAGCTCAATCTGTGGGTACTTTCTGCGCGACAAAGGAAGAGTATGATTATCAGAAGAGTGTTGACAATGATAGCTATGCTGGTGAATAGCATGTTTGTCAGCGAATATGCGGATAGCAAAAGCCCCATTATGATATTCACAGTGAGTATGGCTAATGCAGGAATAATTACCTTTTTCATAATTTGGAGAGTATTTCGTTCTTTTTCTTTTCGTATTCTTCTTCAGTGATAAGTTGCTCGTTAAGAAGGTTTTTCAGCTTTCTGAGTCGTTCTGTTATTTCTCCCTCTGCGGCATTTTCTTTACCTTGTGTCTTGAAGATATCCTGTGCCAACTGTAATCCTGCACCCATTTGTAGCCCTGCACCAGCAAGTCCTCCTTCGTTGCGTGCAGCCTCACGAAGAGCTTCAAGCTTCTGCATACCAACATAATCAAGGTCTACTTCAGCAGCTGCTTGCTTCTCTGTGGTCATGTTAGCTATTCTGCCAATACGCTCCATGGTCTCTTCGTCGAAGGTAACAGAATTGATTCGGAAGTCAGTAAGTTTCAAACCTAAGCGTTCGAGTTCCTCTGCTGTCTTGTTCTTCAAGTCCTCTGACATCTCCATAAGATGTGTGTCAACTTCTCGATAAGAGTAAGCCTTCTCTGCAAGGAAGGTAGTCAGTGGTGTTATGATACGTGAAGAAACAAGCTGTTGTATGTCTTGACTATAATAGTCGCTGATAGGTCCAAGTAATGTTACGAACATCTTCTCTGGGTCGGAAATAACAATAGAGAAGTTACCACAGGCACCAAGGGTTATTGGGAGTTTATATTCTGGCTCAAAGTATTTCACAGGTGAAGGTGTTCCCCATAAAATATTAACCATTTCGGCGGTGCGAAAGAAGTAGAAGCGCATCTTATGTTCACTCTCTGTTTGCTGTGCAAGATTGAGCAGTGAAGTGATAAAGGGATGATTAGCGGTTTCCATGTCATAGATGCCGGGTTCAGTAAGGGATTCCTTTACTTTTCCATCATATACGATGATACAACCCTGTCCCGGAGCAACGATAAGTTTACTTGAGTTCTTTATCTCATCTGTAGTAGTTTCCAATTGATGAAATAAAAGGTTAGTTTTCTGCTCTTTCCATTCTATGACAGTTCGCAGTTGGCGTTTGAAAATATCTTTTATTCCCATAACTTTATTGTTTCTTTTTCAAATTCGTTTAATAATTGCTGTGTAATAAGTTATGATGTCTACTTTAATTCTAATATGCAAATGTAATGATTTGTATTGGAAAGAACAAAAAATAGTAGGAAAAGGTTAGCTTAATTCAGTCCCAAGGCGTTCAATCAGTTCTTGTATTTTGTTTGAAGGAAAGACTTATCGCATAGTGGTTTGCTTGTTTTCGTTTTGTTCTTAGTTGTATAAAACAAAGCAGCCGCATCACCCAGTTGGGCAATGCGGCTGCGACTTAAGTATCAAAATATAATTCAGAGATTTCTTATAGTCTAACGCTGAGACCTACATACCATGTTGCACCGTAGACTGGAGCATACATGAAGGCTGCATCATCTGTGTGTTTCTCGTCTTGAATATAGCTGAAGATGTTCTTAGCACCTGCATAGACAGTACACATGCCAAAACGCTTTGCTGCACGACAGTTGAAGAGCATGAAGGTGTTTGTCTTCTTTATCTTTGATGTTGCACCATTGTCTTCAGAGTTATAGTCGATGTACATTCTTCCCTGCAATGAACTTGTGAGAGAGAAGCTCCAAGTGCCGGGAGTATAATCGAGGTCGATGTCGCCAGTCATTGCTGGGAAACGTGAGATGTTACGGCTTTCCTTTGCATATTGTAGACGCTGTGGGAATTCCTTCACAGTCTCATCGTTAGGGTCTGACCAGTCTGCACGTTCGTGCTTGAACTTACCCTGATTGAATGTCCAGTTAACGCCAGCTGTGAAGTTGCGGAAGAGGTTTGCCTTTGCACCTAATTCTACACCTTGTACGTATGCATCGTCAACATTCTCCCACTGGTAAGAATAACCGAACTTCTTAACCTCATCATCTGCTGGAGAGAACTGAATCTTATCTTTCAAGTTAGTGCGGAAGATGTTGATGCTGAACTGATACTTCTTTGCATAATAGTCAGCTGAGAGGTTGTAGCTGATAGCACGCTCACCCTTGAGGTTAGATGATTTCCAAACACGTGGAGAACCACTACAGAGGTGGAGGTCCTCAGAAAATCCGTAAGGTGCACGGAAACCACTACCTACATTGGCACGAAGTACGAGAGAAGGAGTCAGTTCGTATTTGATAGCAATACGTGGATTGACTGTTGTCTTGCTGAACTTTGTTGTTGGGAAGGCACTGTCTGAAACCTTTACGCTGGTAGTATACTCTTCGCCAGAGCTATGAGAATCAATACGGATACCCGGTACAACGGTCAATTTTGGTGTTACATTCCACTCGTCCTGTACGAAGAAACCAAGCTCATTGGCATGCTTCTTACCAATTGAAGTATAAGGAACGCCATAGTAAGGACTTGTCTTTTCGTCCTCAGCAGAGATAACGTAGAGTCCAGTCTCACGCAAACGAGTGAAGTAACCCTGTACACCACCAAGCAGTGTGTGGTTACCAAAGATAGAAGTGAAGGTGAGCGATGGTGTCACCGTATTCTCCTTAGCAATGTATGGGCGCATGATAGAAACTTCAGGTTGTGCACCGTCCTCATCTGGATGCGCTGGGTCTTTGTGAGAATCCATGTAGTCGTGGAGGAAGGTATCGTTCGTTGCCTGTCGCTTGTGATACACGTAAGCTGTTGTAAGGTTCAATTCTGAATGCTTACCAATAGGCAAGGTATAGGCAAGATCAGCTGAAAGACGGTTGGTACGGATGTCCTCTGTACCGTCAGTGTATGGGTTCAGATATTGATCATTTGTCATAACACCACCGAAACGATGCTCATCAATAGCCTTACCACGCAGTACGAGCTTGTCATTCTTGGTAAAAGGCTGATAGAAGTAAAGGCTGAAACCAAGGTTGTTCATCGTCTCGTCTACACGGTCAGAGATGCCATCCTTGTTCTTTACTTCTTTACGTGTAAGTCCATTCTGTGTGCGGTCGATAGCATCCATCTGTGTACGCTGTGCGAATACACTCAGACCAATGTTGTTGTAACGCATAGAACCTGAACCCTTATAGCTCTTGAAACCAAAGTTACCGAACTGGATATCTCCACTAACAGATGGTTCAAAGGTTGGTTCCTTTGAGATGATGTTGATGGCACCAGCAACAGCACTACTACCATAGAGAGCAGAACCAGCACCCTTTACTACCTCAAGGCGGTCAATGTCATTGGTACCAATCTGCTGAAGACCGTATACACCAGCAAGACCAGAGTAGATAGGCTCACCATCAATGAGCACCTGTGTGTGCTCAGCACCCAATCCCTGCATACGTACTTCAGAGAAGTTACAGAACTGGCACTGCTGTTCTACACGGATACCCGGTACACCTTCAAGTGCTTCATATAAGTTCTGAGCGTTCTTCTTTGTGATAGCCTGTGATGTCAGAACCTCTGTACGGATAGGCACGTCCTTTACAAAGTGGCTGGTACGAGTACCAGTTACAACAACCTGACTTAACTCCAATGGGTCTTTCTCCAGTTCAAAGTAAGCACCAGTACCCTTATTGGGTTCCATGTTTACTTCTATTTCTTGCTGCTGATAGCCAGCAACTGTAGCAATGACAACCTGCTTTCCAACAGGAAGATTACTCAATTTGAAGTGTCCAGTGCCATCGCACTGTGTTTTAAGGTTGGTTCCTTTTACTCGAATTACGGCATGAGCAAGGTGTTGTCCACCTTCTTTTGCCTTTACATCACCGAAGAGCATAGCATCGGTGTTCTGTGCCATGGCTGCAATAGAGCATAACATGGCAGTCAAGATTAGTAAATACTTTTTCATTTGTTATTATGTGGTTTGTAAATAACGGTGCAAAGTTATATTATTTTTATAAATTCAGCAATACCTATTAGTGGGTAATTTAATTATTATGAGGTTAGTTGACTAATAGGACCAATTAACCTCATAATAAGTCAGAACTTTAGTTTTTCTTGTCAATTTAGGAATAACTCTTGCAGGTTTCAATATTTTCGTTTTACTTTGTATGCAAAATAATAATCATAAGCTGTTGAAGACAATTCTCACAATAACAGGTTCAGATAGCACAGGTGGCTCTGGTGTGCAGGCTGATATCAGAACGATAGCAGCTTTGGGAGGTTATGCTGTGTCGGCCGTTACGTCTGTCACTGTGCAGAATACTTTGGGTATTCAAGCCTTTTATGACCTTCCTGCTGAGATCGTAAGGGGACAGATTGAGGCTATTATCAACGATATGCAGCCTGATACGGTGAAAGTGGGTATGATAAGAACCACAGAAACCTTGGCTGTTGTGGTGGATGCACTGCTGAAGTATCGTCCTCATCATATTATATATGACCCAATTGTGACGGCAAGTAATGGTGACAGATTGATGACGGATGACGTGATTACGCAGATACGTTGTCGGTTGTTACCACTATGTTCGCTTGTTATTTTGCGAGAAGGAGAGCCTGAAAAAATCTTTGATTGTTCTTCATTGAAAGGTGAGGGGAGTCGGACTGTACGCTCGTTTGTGTTGGACGACCCTTTGCAGCATGGTCTTGCTAATAGTTTTTCATCAGCACTTGCCGTCTATCTAAGTCAAGATGAGCCGATGGAAGCAGCGTTACAACATGCTCGAGAGTATGTTAGAACACTCGTGGCAAGAAAGAGTGATCTCAGTGGGCGGAGTAGTCAACTATATAATGAGTTCTTGGAAGCAGTACAGCAGCATTATCATACAAATCGCGATGTCGCTTTTTATGCTGACTGTTTGAATGTTTCTCCACGTTATCTGTCTCAGGTAGCGCATCGAATATCTGGTAAGTCACCAAAGTGTATCATTGATCATACGCTTGCAGAAGCACTTGCCTGTCAGCTTCGTACGACACAGAAAACGATACAAGAGATTGCATATGAGCATGGTTTTGCTTCACAAGCTCAGTTCTCAAAGTTCTTTAGAAAGCAGATGGGACAGACTCCAAGTGAGTGGAGACGTCCACAGAAAGACCTCCCCCTCCCCCCTCCAAAGGAGGGGAGTGCCTAAAAGGAATTATTAAGGTTAACTTGATTTCAGATAATAATCAGCTTTTACTTTCTATCTTTTAAGGCGATTCATCTATTGATAATAACATATCCTTCTTTATGCGCTATCACTTAGCGACATTGTATTGGAAGGACTTCTAATAAATTAAGTAATATGACAAATAGACAAGAACTAAACCGCAACCTCGCTCAGATGTTGAAGGGCGGTGTAATCATGGACGTAACAACACCAGAGCAAGCTCGTATCGCTGAGGCTGCAGGTGCTTGTGCAGTAATGGCATTGGAGCGTATCCCAGCTGATATTCGTGCTGCTGGTGGTGTTTCACGTATGAGTGACCCTAAGATGATCAAGGGTATTCAGGAGGCTGTGACTATCCCTGTGATGGCAAAGTGCCGTATCGGTCATATCTCTGAGGCGCAGATTCTGCAGGCAATAGAGATTGATTACATTGATGAGAGCGAGGTGCTTTCTCCAGCTGATAATATCTATCATATTGATAAGACACAGTTTGAGGTGCCATTCGTATGCGGTGCACGCAACTTGAGCGAGGCTTTACGTCGTATCGCTGAGGGTGCAACAATGATTCGTACAAAGGGTGAGCCGGGTACGGGTGATGTTGTACAGGCTGTTAGCCACATGCGTTTAATGCAGAGTCAGATTCGCGAACTCGTTAGCAAGCGTGAGGACGAACTCTTTGAGGCTGCTAAGCAGTTGCAGGCTCCATACGAACTTGTGAAGTATGTACATGAGAATGGTAAACTTCCTGTAGTGAATTTTGCTGCTGGTGGTGTGGCTACTCCTGCTGATGCTGCATTGATGATGCAACTCGGTGCTGAGGGTGTCTTCGTTGGTTCTGGTATCTTCAAGAGTGGTGATCCTGCTAAGCGTGCTGCAGCTATCGTTAAGGCGGTTACAAACTATAATAATCCTAAGGAGTTGGCACTCTTGTCAGAAGACTTGGGTGAGGCTATGGTTGGTATCAACGAGCACGAGATTGAGGTGCTCATGGCTGAGCGCGGACAATGAGAATTGCCGTTCTTGCCCTGCAGGGAGCGTTCTTAGAGCATGAGATGATGCTCAATAAGTTGGGTGTTGATTGCTTTGAGGTGCGCCAATTGGAGGATTGGCAGCAGGAGAAAGATGGATTGATTATTCCGGGTGGTGAGAGTACTACACAAGGAAAACTCCTTTGTGAACTTGGACTGCTTGAACCTATTCGTGAAGCTGTCGAAACTGGGTTGCCAGTCTTTGGTACTTGTGCCGGCTTGATACTCCTTGCTCGTGAAGTAGAGGGAAACAGTCCGTCAGCGCCAGTTCCTCCCCGATTGGGCACGATGAATATGACAGCAGCTCGTAACGCCTACGGTCGTCAGTTGGGTAGTTTCCATACGGAGGCTTCTTTTAAGGGGATTGAAGGCGATATTCCTATGACTTTTATCCGTGCACCTTATATAAAGGAAGCGGCTGGAGAGATAGAAATACTCTCAGAAGTTGATGGTCATATCGTTGCTGCTCGTCAAGGAAACCAGCTTGTTACTGCTTTTCATCCTGAATTGGATAGTGATACGCGTGTACATGAATACTTTTTGGAAATGGTAAGGGGTAGATGATACCTTAAAGGAAGTACAACTAAATAATGAATATAGGCTGTTACAGATGCTCATTGGTGTCTGTAACAGCCTATATAAGTTATTATCATTCTCTAAAGAATTAATTTTGTAACTCTTTACTAACAAAAAGTTACTTTCTTCTTAGCAATATCTTGCAATGTGTTTAGGGCTCCGCACCATTGGTGTTTACCCTCCGCACAATATGTGCTAAGCACCAACACGAGATGTGCTGAACGTTAATACACTGGTTGGAGATGGCAAGAAAGGCTTTTGCTGGTCGTTATTATAATAATAAGACACGAATAAGTAGCTTTTAAGGAGGATGCTTGTAGGGCTGTACTAATAAGTTCTGTAAGCCTATATTTACCGAAAAATGTTTGTAATACCAGACTTAAAGACATAAAAAAAGGACTACCGCTGTAGTCCAACCTTTGTTAACCTTAAATCTAATACTATGAAAAACACGTTGCAAAGATAAACAGTATTTTTTATATTTGCAACTTTTTTAATGTCTTTTTTTAGTAAATGATGTATTATTGATTTACATCAAGTAAAATATATGACAAATTGATAGTTTAATATAGTCTGTCATCTATAACCACAACCGGCTTGATGAGGTCGCGTGGCTTGTCTTTCATAAGGGTGAGTGATTCCTCCATGTGATCAAAGCCATTGAAGCGATGAGTTACGAGATGTGATAGGTTTAATCTACCTGATGTAACTAATTTGGCGAGCTTTTCCATGCGAAGACGACCACCCGGCATCAATCCACCTCTGATAGTCTTGTGTCCCATACCTACTCCCCATTCAACGCGAGGAATATTAATAGTTTCGCCAGAACCGAGATAGTTTACATTTCCGATGGTCCCACCGGGTTTCAGAACTGTGACAGCCTCAGCAAAGGTATCAACTGTTCCGCCTGCAATGACAATACGGTCGACACCACGTCCCTTCGTTAGCTTCATTACTTGTTCGGCAATAGGTCCGTTATGGTAGTCGATAATCTCATTCGCTCCATACTTACGTGCAGCATCAGCACACACCTTTCTGCTGCCGACGGCATAGACATAGGAAGCACCTGCAAGCGCTGCGCCAGCCACAGCCATCAAACCAACCGGTCCAATACCGATAACGAGGACTTCATCTCCAAACTTTACGTCGGCAAGTTCTACACCATGGAAGCCAGTGGGTACCATATCAGATAGCATAACAGCATCAACTGGGTCGAGCCCCTCTGGAATTAGAGCTAAATTGCCGTCAGCATCGTTGACATGGAAGTACTCTGCAAATACACCATCTTTGAAGTTAGAGAACTTCCAGCCAGCTAACATGCCATTTGAATGCATGGAGTAGCCAGCTTGTGCTTCTAATGAATTCCAGTCGGGTGTGATAGCAGGAACAAGTACTCTGTCTCCCGGTTTGAAGTCCTTTACCATTGAGCCTACTTCAACAATCTCGCCAGTTGCTTCATGTCCGAGAATCATGTCTTTCCTCTCTCCGATAGCTCCTTCCCAAACTGTATGTACGTCAGAGGTACAGGGAGCAACCGCCAATGGTCTAATGATAGCATCCATAGGTCCACATACTGGTCGGTCTTTCTCTATCCAACCCGCTTTTCCGATTCCTAACATTGCAAATGCTTTCATAATAAAATCTCCTTTAAATTAATGAAACTTAGGTTTTTAAGCACACTTGCTTGTTATGATATATACATCGCAAATATAGATAGTATTTTTTATATTTGCAAGTGATTTCAAGGAAAAGAAAGCTAATGTTTTACTATTATTGAAAGGGATAAATTGTAGGGAGAGTAGTGGTTGGTAAATTTAGGTGGCTCAATATGCAGAAGATTTAGAATAAAGAGAGTTGAAGAAAGGATAAGATAAAGGTTTAAGTCTGAAAGAAAGAAGTTATGTGTCTCATTAAAAAGCATTTTTTATCCTCTAAAACTTTGTTATGTCATTTTTTAAGCCTATCTTTGCAAAAAATAAAGAGATTAAGGCATTTAAGGATATGGGATTCCGGCATTCAGTGTGAAGATGTTGGAATTCTGTCTTTTTTATGTCTACTGAAAAACGATTAATTTTTAAAACAAGATATTATGGCTTATATGTCACAGGAAGGTTACGACAAGCTCGTAGCTGATTTGCAGTATTTAGAATCTGTTGAGCGTCCAAAGGCTTCAGCTGCAATTGCTGAGGCTGCCGATAAGGGCGACTTGAGTGAGAATTCGGAATATGATGCTGCTAAGGAGGCACAGCGTCATCTTGAAGCACGTATCGCTGAGATGAAGATGACCGTGGCACAGGCAAAGATTGTTGATGTGTCACGCTTGAGCACAGATGTTGTACAGATTATGTCTACCGTTGAGATGACAAATGTAAAGACTAATGCTAAGATGAAGTACACTATTGTCAGTGAGACGGAGGCAAACTTGAAGCAGAACAAGATTTCAATTAAGACCCCTATTGCACAGGGCTTATTGAATAAAAAGGTGGGCGACGAGGTTGAGATTACTATTCCTCGTGGTACTATCACACTGCGCATTGACAAGATTTCTATTGATGCATAACAACAAAACAAGGAGGTTTGTATGACTATATTCAGTAAGATTGCAGCGGGTGAGATACCCAGCTACAAGTGTGCAGAGAACGATCAGTTTTATGCTTTTCTCGACATTGACCCAGTAACAAAGGGACATACACTTGTCATTCCTCGTAAGGAGGTTGACTACATCTTTGATATGGAGGATGAAGAGCTTGCTGCTTTTGAGGTTTTTGCAAAGAAGGTTGCATGTGCTATAAAGACTGTCTTCCCATGTAAAAAGGTGGCACAAGTGGTTTTAGGACTCGAAGTAAATCACGCGCATATCCACCTCTTGCCAATGAACAGCGAGGCTGATGTTGACTTTAAGCATCACGTACAGGTTGAGGCTGAGGAACAGAAGGAGATTGCTGCAAAAATCTTCAAGGCTTTTCAGGAATTGGATTAACTCCTCGCTTCAGGTATCAGATATTATTAAAACGGGGATATACAGTCATTGCATATCCCCGTTTATCATTTTTCCTTAATATAAGGAAGATACGTTTAACAAAGCAATTTCACCTTTACCAAACTTGCTGCTCCCCTCCTTTGGAGGGGTTGGGGGAGGTTTTCTTTATACAAACTCGTTTCCCTTCTTTATCTGTACCTCGTTGACATACTTCCTTACCAATGCCGAAGAATCTTCCTTCTTGCATATAAGCAACACATTGTCCTTTTCGGCAATGATATAACCATCGAGACCGTTAATAACGCCTAATTTACCTTTGGTAAGTTTTATGATATTATTAGCAGCATCTTCAAGGATAACGTCAGAGTCAATGATAACATTATCTCCCTCTCGTTTGCTCAACGATTCATAGACCCCATGCCATGTGCCAAGGTCTGCCCATCCGAAGTCGCACCTCATCACATAGACATTCTCCGACTTTTCTAAGATACCATGGTCTA
>CAMUQM010000035.1 GCA_947095945.1 uncultured Prevotella sp. | reverse complement strand
AAGAAATATTTTTTTACGTGAGAAGAAATATTTTTTTACGTGAGAAGAAATATTTTTTTACGTGAGAAGAAATATTTATTTTCATGAAAATAATTCGGGAAAGGGTAATTATCAAATTCCAAAAGAGGCTTTTTAGCGTTTTACTTTTTACCCTTTCATCTTTCAAAGTGGGCTTATTTCCTTTTTACTCTTTTAATGTTTTTACCTTTCCCAAATGTTCCGCTAACTTCTTCGCAGCCCTTGCACGATGGGAAATCTGGTTCTTTATCTCCTCACCCAGTTCTGCAAAGCTCTTGTCATAGCCCTCTGGAATGAAGATAGGGTCGTATCCGAAGCCTTCAGTACCATGCTTTTCCGTAGCGATTCTACCCTCTACCTTACCCTCAAACTGATGTTCTACACCATCAATGATAAGGGAGATAACCGTACGGAAACACGCCTTGCGATTGTTTTGACCTTCTAAGTTTGCCAACAGCTTACGCATATTTGCCTCGCTATCATGGTCAGTTCCCTCTGCATAACGTGCCGAATGCACACCGGGTTCACCACCGAGTGCCTCCACCTCGAGTCCTGTGTCGTCAGCAAAACAGTTCTGACCATAGTGTTCAACGACATAAGTAGACTTCTGATGTGCATTCTCCTCCAGTGTTGCTCCAGTCTCAGGGATATCCTCATGACAACCAATCTCAGCCAAAGAAACGATTTCAAAGTCCCTTCCGAGAATATCTTTTATCTCCTCAAGCTTATGTTTATTATTTGTTGCAAATACTATTTTCATCTTCATAAAACGTTTTGAAAACGCTAAAAAGCTATGTTTAAAAGTTCTAAATATTGTTCCTACAACAAAAACGCACGACTCGTATGTTCTTAAAAGCTTATCGCCAGTGAACACACGAGCCATGCATCCCTGCAAATTAGTAGCTGGAACAAAGCACTTCAGCGTATTTATTTCTGTTCATTCGCAGGCTTTTTCATGGCTTCCGCCAACTTCTTTTCCTGCTTTTTCATTTCCTTTTTAGCCTTAATCTTTATCTGATCAAAGCCTTCACCATAGACACCAATCACCGAACTCTGACTCACGAAGGCGGTAGGGTCAACCATCTTGATGATGCGGAAGATAGTCTTACTCTCATTACGCTTTGCCAACAAGCAGATAACCTTCATATCATTGCCTGTGTACCAGCCGTGTCCATCAAGAATGGTCAGTGCATGGTCGGTCTCCTCAACAATGGCATTGGCTATTTCCTCATGTTTCCAAGAGAAGATCATGAACTGAACTGACTCGCGCCTCATATTCATCACGTGATCTAACATAAAACACTCGATGAACATCGTACAGTAACCAAAGACCATCTTATGCAAGCGTTCCATGACATCACCAAACTGAGGGAAGAACAAACAGCTACCCACAATCAAGATGTCAACGCCCATTAAGACCTGTCCTAACGAGATATCGTGATACTTATTGACACAGGCTGCAATGATATCCGTACCACCCGTACTTCCATTATTTAGGAAGACGATAGCCAATCCCGTACCTGTAAGGCTACAACCAATAATCAATGACATAAAAGCTTGGTCTTCACCGAGCATCTTCACCATGTGTCCTGCAGTATCCTTAGGCATCAGATCCTGCGCAAAAATCAATAGGAAATAAAGGGCAAAGATAGCATAGATGGTCTTCATCAGGAACTTAAAGCCCAATATCTTCAAAGCAACTATCAACAACGAAATGTTGATAATCATGTAAGTATTCTCAATCTTAAAACCCGTAGCATAGTAGATTACAGCCGACATACCCGTCACTCCACCCGTTACAATCTCGTATGGCATTAGAAAAACAGTGAAGGCTGCAGCATAGATAATCAAGCCAACGGTTAAGAAAAAGTAATCTTTGGCTTCAGATCGGATGAGTTGCTGATCAATAGTCATAGGCTCTCAAATGATTAAAAGGAAGAGGATGTATCGAAACACGGTCGTAACGTGCACTTACACACGGACATCATTTCCATAGATAGTTACCACTGCGAAAGAAACGAAGCATGAAGCCTTGTTTCCATACAGCCTCTTCTGTTATTTTGAAATAGTTATTTGCAAACGATGTTGATAATCTTCTTCGGCACAACGATAATCTTTAGGATTGTTTTACCGTCGATATAGTGCTGACTTCGTTCGTCTTCTAATGCGCTCTTCTCGATGTCTTCCTTCGTTGCATCAGCAGGGAAAGTCATCTGGAAACGTGCCTTACCATTGAAAGACACTGTCAGCTGAACCTCATTCTCTACGAGATAAGACTCATCCCATTCAGGCCATTCAACATCGAAGACACTCTTTGTCTCGCCACCCAACTGCTCCCACAACTCTTCAGCCATGTGAGGTGCAAATGGAGCGATGACAATAATCATCTTCTTCAATAGCTCACGATTAGCACACTTCTGCTGTCCGAGTTCGTTAACGCAAATCATAAACGCTGAAATAGCTGTGTTGTAAGAGAACTGCTCAATATCTCCTGTCACCTTCTTGATGAGCTTGTGAACGCTCTTCAATGAATCCTTTGAAGGCTCATCATCGTTAAGTTCCTGCTGATAAAGCTTCCAGAACTTCTTCAAGAAACGGAAACAACCATCGATACCGTTCGTATCCCAAGGCTTACTTGCCTCTACAGGACCTAAGAACATTTCGTAAAGACGGAGGGTATCTGCGCCATACTGCTCAACAATCACATCTGGATTAACAACGTTGAACATAGACTTTGACATCTTCTCTACTGCCCAGCCGCACTTGTAAATGGCGGATGTTGGGTGCTGGGTGTTGATGAGTTCTGATGATGATGTGCCGTCCTCGAAGATGAATTCAGCATTGTTATACTCTGGACGCCACGCCTTGAAAGCCTCAACATCGAGTACATCAGCATGAACAATGTTCACATCAACGTGGATAGGAGTAGTTTCATACTTGTCTTTCTGACCCAAGCTGACAAAGACTGGCGCCTTTGAGTGGTCGTCAGAGTTGATACGATAAACGAAGTTAGAGCGCCCTTGAATCATTCCTTGGTTCACCAACTTCTCGTATGGCTCCTCCTTACAGCTGCAACCACAGTCGAAGAGGAACTTATTCCAGAAACGACTGTAAATCAAGTGACCTGTTGCATGTTCGGTACCACCGACATAAAGGTCTACATTCTGCCAATACTCGTCTGCCTTTTTGCCCACAAGTGCCTCGTCATTGTGTGGGTCCATGTAACGAAGATAGTATGCTGAGCTACCTGCGAAGCCCGGCATTGTATTCAACTCCAATGGGAATACAGTCTTATCGTCAACCAATGACTTCTCAACAACCTTACGTTCTGCCTCGTTCCAAGCCCAAACCTTTGCACGACCCAATGGCGGTTCGCCACTTTCTGTTGGTTCGTACTTATCGATTTCAGGCAATTCAAGTGGCAAACACTCCTCTGGAATCATGTAAGGCATTCCCTGCTTGTAATAGACTGGGAATGGTTCACCCCAGTAACGCTGGCGCGAAAAGATGGCATCACGCAGACGATAGTTCACCTTCACACGACCGATACCCTTCTCAGTAACAAACAGCTTTGTCTTCGCAATAGCTTCCTTAACGGTAAGACCATTGAGAGAGAAGCCGTCCATACTCTCTTTTCCTGCAGCAGGAGAGTTAGTTACGATTCCTTCCTTTGCATCAAAGCTCTCCTCTGAGACGTCAGCACCCTCAATCAATGGGATAATTGGGAGGTTGAAATGCTTTGCAAAAGCATAGTCACGACTGTCGTGAGCAGGCACAGCCATAATCGCTCCTGTTCCATATCCAGCTAAAACATACTCTGAAATCCAAATAGGAATCTGCTCACCAGTGAACGGATTGATACCGTATGAGCCAGAGAAGACACCTGTCACCTTACGGTCTGACATACGCTCTAACTCTGTGCGCTTCTTTACATACGCCAAGTAGTCCTCTACTTCAGCCTTCTGATCATCTGAAGTAAGCTCTGCAACGAGTTCAGACTCTGGTGCAAGTACCATAAAGCTAACACCGAACATGGTATCAGCACGAGTTGTAAAGATAGTGAAGTGACCCTCTTTCTGACCTCCATCTGCTACTGGAGTCTGGTATTTGAATTCAACCTCTGTTCCCTCAGAACGACCAATCCAGTTCTTCTGTGTCTCCTTGATAGAGTCAGACCAGTTGACTGTCTCCAATCCATCAAGCAATCGCTGTGAATAAGCAGACACACGAAGACACCACTGCTTCATCAACTTCTGTACGACAGGATAGCCTCCACGCTCACTCACACCATTGACAACCTCGTCATTAGCAAGCACTGTGCCGAGTCCCGGACACCAGTTTACCATCGTCTCACCGAGGTAAGCAATACGGTAGTTCATCAACTTCTCCTGCTGTTCCTGCTCGTCCATGCTCACCCAGTCACGTGCTGAGAAAATCAGTTCCTCGCCCTGTGCGATATTAAGGTTCAGTGTTCCCTCTTCCTCAAAGTGGCGAACAAGGTCCTTGATAGGCATTGCCTTCTGTTCTGTATAGTCATAATAAGAGTCGAACATACGCTCGAAAGCCCATTGTGTCCAGTGATAATAACGTGGGTCACAGGTGCGCACCTCACGGTCCCAATCGAAACTGAAACCTATCTTATCCAACTGCTCACGGTAACGAGCTATGTTTGTATCGGTTGTCAGCTGTGGATGCTGACCCGTCTGAATGGCATACTGCTCAGCAGGAAGTCCATAAGCATCATATCCCATAGGGTTCAACACGTTGAAACCCTTTAGTCGCTTATAGCGTGCATAGATGTCACTTGCAATGTAACCCAATGGGTGTCCAACGTGCAATCCAGCTCCTGATGGATAAGGGAACATATTAAGCACATAGAACTTCTGCTTGTTCTCGTCTTCAACAACCTTATAGGTCTTATTCTCAACCCACTTCTGTTGCCATTTCTTCTCAATGTCTATGAAGTTGTATTCCATTCTTATTTTCTATTATAACTAATGTGCAAAATTACAAAAAGTTTCCGTAAAACACTTCGTTTCGATGGGAATTATAGAACGAAAAAATATAATATTCTTTGTTTACTTAGGGTAGGATAACTCCTTTATAACAATAAACAGCTCTTGTCTCAACTGCATATTGCATAACTTTTATTCCTCCGCACCACCCGTGCTAAGCGTTCGCACCATTGGTGCGGAGCCTTAACACCACTTGTGTTAAGCCTCAATACGTCAGTAGTTAAGGGTAGGAAGAGCGGGATTTGTTGCTACATTAAACCATTGGTAAGGCTCTATTGATAAATAGGTATAGACAAAATCTTATCAAATCCCTATTAATCAATACATTAAAAGAGGATTCATTCTGTTTGACAATCTGCTTTCTAACCGAACACTATGCGCATTTCTGCATTGTAATCTTCTTGCATATTAATAGAGAAAAAGCAATAAAAAGGATTAAAATATGGGATATAAGGACAAGAAAGTAAAAAAACGTTCAAAATTAATTGAAGTTTATAAGGAAAAAAGTATCTTTGCATCATATTGATAACTATAAACTTAACGCTTTGACTATGTGGAATAAATTAATACTATTACTCACTGCCTGCCTCTCGGCAACAGCCCTGCCAGCCCAGAACACAACCAAAACAGACTCCACAAAGACACAGAAGTTGGAAGAAGTCGTCGTAACACAAAGACGTCAGCTTATCAAGAATGATATTGACAAGCTAACGTATGACGTGCAGCATGACAAGACTGCACAGACGAAAACAACCTTAGAAATACTCAAGAAAATACCCCTTGTCACCGTTGACGGACAAGAAAACATCAGGGTTCAAGGCTCTACAAGTTTTAAGGTGTATAGGAACGGACATCCTGACCCAAGTCTTTCAGGGCAGAACCTTAAGGACATTCTCAAGGCAATACCTGCTTCTACCATCAAAAGGATTGAGGTTATCACTGATCCCGGTGCCAAGTATGATGCTGAAGGGACTACAGCTATCCTCAACATCGTCATGATGAGCAATACTAAACTACAAGGAGTATCAGGCAATGTGAACTCTGATGTCAATACTCATGGCTCTGTAAGGCTTGGTACTTATCTAACAACAAAGGTGGGAAAGCTTACGACATCCGTCAATTATAACTATGCAGATCAGAACAAGAAACAGACAGAAAATTATAGAGAGGAAGCCTACAACTACGTTAAGACTGGCGAACACACGCATGAATATGGTAAAAACAGCACGGGGGCAACAATACATTTCGGCAATATAAATGCCAGTTATGAGATTGACTCACTCAACTTGCTTACCGCATCGACCAATTTCTTCGGCTATAAAGTCGATGCTAACACACAGAGCACGAATGAACGGTGGGACAAGAATAACCAACTGATTTACAAATTCAATAATGATATGACCACACCGGGCTACTCATATGTTAATCTTAGAGGACGTTTTGACTATCAACACAAGACCCATTTAGATGGAGAAGTGCTTACACTCTCTTATATGCTGGCTGCCACACGACAGCACACTACATTCCGTCAGGCATATAGCAATATGGTAAACTTCCCTGTCAGCTATACAAGTTACGACCGGAACACCCGTGAACGCTTCACGGAACATACCTTCCAGATTGACTATGTACGACCCTTTGGAAAACACCATAAGATAGAAAGTGGAACAAAATATATCCTTCGAAATAACAATAGTACGTCATTAATGGACTATCAAGGGACTACCCCTGACATGGAAAGTAAGTTCAAACATAACGCACAAGTAGCAGCTGCATACCTGTCATATATCCTCACCACTGGTAAATGGGCTGCCCGTGCAGGTTTGAGATATGAATTTACCCACATGAAAGCATCCTATCCCGATGGAGGTAATGCTGATTTCCACACTAATCTCAATGACTGGGTACCATCAGCAAGCCTACAATACAAAATCCGTGATGGACAAACGCTGAAATTAAGCTATAGCACCAGCATCAACAGACCCGGCATCAACTATCTTAATCCAGCCGTAATCAGTACGCCAACAACAGAATCCTTTGGTAATGCAAACTTAGGAAGCAGCCGTAACCAAAAGCTACAACTTGCATATATGCTGGTTGCACCAAAATTCACATTGCAACTTAATCCCTATTATTCATTTACCAACAATGGTATCGCTCACATCATTTATGAGCAGAACCACAAAAATGTCTATACGTATCAGAACATACTGAAAAGCAAAGTCTTTGGTATTTCATCCTACACAGAATGGACTCCTTTCACCGGAACATCGTTTACACTCAACGCTGACATGCGTTATGCCCGAATCACCTTGCCCACACCTTATCTCAAGAACAGCGGATGCGGTGGTGGTATCTACTTTGATTGGGATCAGAAAATACCATGGAAATTAACGTTATCAACCAGTCTTGGAGGTGAATATGGCAACAGAGTTTACAATCCGTATGCCATTGAGGGACACTGGTTCTACTATGATTTCACCTTGACACGTTGCTTCCTTAAAGACAAGCTGACAGTATCTTTGTCAGCAGAATCGCCTTTCATCAAAGAAAGATCAAGTACTTATCGTATTGTTCAAGGCGATTATACTGGTTATGAACGTGCTGTTATGAAATCTAAACGCTTTGGAATCCGTCTTTCATGGAACTTTGGTAAGCTGAGAGCAAGTGTCAAGAAGGCAGAACGAAGCATTCAGAATGATGACTTAGTGGGCGGAGGAAAGAAGTAAAAACAGAGAGTCAGGACTGCATAATATGCGTTATGTGGCTTAGCGAACGTCGTAAATTTAAGTCCAAAGAATGGTTTTTAATCACCCATTTTAGCATAGAAAATCATTAGATAAACCCTTTTTTGAGAGTCAAGCTACTTATCAAAAGCGAATTATTTTCATGAAGAAAAATATTTATTTACGTGAAAAGAAATATTTTTTTACGTGAAGAAAAATATTTTTCTTCATGAAAATAATTTAGAAACCGTAGTTTAATGATTCATCTAAGAGGGAAATTTGTAAATAAAACAGTAGCTTAACATTCCTGTTTTATGCCCTACTAAGAACGTATTTATGCGTATAAACAAATACACTCGAGCCTATTTATATGCCACAAACAACTTGTCAACTCGTAAACCCGTTAACTCGTTAACTTTCTGTCACTTTCTTTTGCCATTATAATAAAAAGGAGTATCTTTGCGAAAGACAAACAGATACACTCCTACACCTAAGTTTTTCACTTTTAATCTTTGAAGAAAGAGAGGGGTAGGGGATGGGAATTTACGATTATGGCAACACATCCTTTATGGTCTGACGACTACTGGCTGCTACTCCTACAGCTTTACCTAAAAAAGCCAGAGGGAATGAAACCGATGTATTCACGTGCATTGGTAGACCTCAGTTTGGAACTACACATACCGCCAAAGAACCTCTATGAACAGCTTTTTAAGCTGCGCCATCGTGACACGCCTATCATTAAACTGATTTGGGAGACGTACGGAGAGAACACAAGGAAGCTGAACAAGGACGTAAAGAAACTACGTTCGATGAAGGGATTTGGTCAACCGAGAGAGTTCTACAATGGTGTAAAGGTGCGCGAAACCTTTGAGCATGACTTTCTTCCAGTGGAGGGTTTTCCGGAGCTAAAGCCTTTTATGCTCATCATGATTCTCGACCTCTATTTCCGCCTCACGCCAATTACGATGGTAGCGGAGACTCCAGAGGTGATAGACCTTGCTAAGTTGATGAAGATAAAGCCACAAATGGTTGTGGAGGTGATGGATGTGTTCCAATTCTGCGACCCCTATCTGAACCGTGACGACCTTCTGATATCGCCCTTATTAATGCCCTGTCAAGAGGTGTGGAACCACTATGGAAATGATAACCCAGAGAAACTTTCTGCCTTGGCAGCACAATTAAAGGAATATTTCACTTGATTATACTTGTTTTTTAGTACTTTTGTAGCACAATTCAGGTAAACAATGGCACAGGAACAAGTACAAATTCAGACCCAGAAACAACAACAGGTGCAGCGTCTCTCACAACAGCAGATGCTGCAAGTAAAGTTGTTGGAGATGCCACTGACAGAATTAGAGGAAAGTGTTAATGCTGAACTCGATGATAATCCTGCCTTAGAAGCAGGAGGGGAGGAGACTGATAGCATTGACGACAACGATACTGTAGAGCATTCAGAAGACGATGATTTCGACACACTTCAGGAACGAGAAGAACGACAAGATGCGCTCGACTCGGCATTAGAGCGTATGCGTTCGGATGATGATCTTCCTACATACGATTCAAGACAGCAACGAAATAATGCTGAATATGAGGAGATTGTGTATGGAGACACAACTTCCTTCATTGATAAACTCAATGAGCAGGTGGGAGAAAGAGAGCTTACGGAACGGCAGAAGAGTATCTTGGAGTATCTTATCGGTAGTTTAGATGATGACGGACTCTTGCGAAAAGACCTCGATAGTATCAGCGATGAGTTAGCGATCTACTATGGAATTGATGCGTCAACTAAGGAATTAGAAGAGGTACTGAAGATTCTGCAGGACTTTGACCCAGCTGGTATCGGTGCAAGAGACCTGCAAGAATGTCTCTTGTTGCAGATAGACCGTAAGGTTGAGAATGGCGATTGGGAGAGAGACAGCCACCTGTATAAATACATCTACAACATCATTTCACATCATTTTGATGCCTTCAAAAAGAAGCATTGGGATAAGATTCAAAACGCACTGTCGCTGTCTGACATTCAGGTAGAGGCGCTACAACGTGAGATTCGTAAGCTAAATCCGAAGCCGGGATCGTCAATGGGTGAGACACAGGGACGTAACCTGCAACAGATAACACCCGACTTTATCGTTGACACGGAGGATGATGGTACGGTGACTTTCACCTTAAACCATGGTAACCTACCAGAGTTGCACGTCTCACAGACCTTTAATGACATGCTGGAGACCTACCGCAACAACAAAGCTGGTATGAACCGACAGGAGAAGGAGGCGTTGCTTTATGCCAAAGAAAAGGTAGACAAGGCGCAAGGCTTCATCGAAGCGGTAAAGCAAAGACGCCATACACTACAGGTGACGATGAAGGCTATCATTGACATTCAGCGAAAGTTCTTCCAAGATGGAGATGAGGCTGACCTCAAACCAATGATTCTCAAAGATATTGCCGACCGTACAGGCTTGGACATCTCTACCATATCACGTGTGAGTAACATCAAGTATGCACAGACACGTTGGGGTACATTTCCACTGCGTTTCTTCTTTACTGATAGCTACACAACGGAGGATGGTGAGGAAATGTCTACTCGTAAAATCAAGTTGGCACTTAAGGAAGTAATCGACAAAGAAGACAAGCGTAAGCCACTCAGTGATGATGCGCTTGCAAAGGTGATGAAAGAAAAAGGATTCCCAATAGCACGTCGCACCGTTGCCAAGTACCGCGAACAACTCGGATTGCCTGTGGCAAGACTGAGAAAGGAGTGATGTTGATGGGTGATGGGTGGTGAATGTTAGGTGTTAAAGTATGAACGAAAAGAACATTATATTAACAGCAAGGGTCGTGAGTATGATACTCACACCATTCTACTTACCTGTTGTGGGCATATTAGCTATCTTCACTTTTAGCTATCTTAGTATGTTCCCATGGCAGGCGAAACTGTCTTATGTCTTTTTGGTTTACGCTTTTACGGTCCTTATCCCAACCTTACTCATTCACCTTTACCGTCAATACCACGGCTGGACACTGATTCAATTAGGGCAGCGAGAGCGAAGAATGGTTCCATACGTTATTTCTATTCTTTGCTACTTCACGTGCTTCTATATCATGAATATCCTGCACCTGCCTCACATGCTAACATCAATCCTTATGGTGGCATTGGTGATACAGATTCTATGTGCTATCATCAACGTGTGGTGGAAGATATCAACGCATACGGCAGCTATCGGTGGTGTGACGGGTTCTCTGCTTGCCTTTTCGCTGCTATTCAACTTCAATCCGATGTGGTGGCTTTGTCTTACGCTCATCGTTTCGGGTATGGTAGGCAGCAGTAGAATGATTCTTAGACAACATTCATTAGAACAGGTGACATCAGGGTTCTTCTTAGGTGTCGTCTGTTCATTCATTACAATTATCCTTGTATAAAATGAATAGGAATCGGTAAGACAACTGAGTAGAAAAGAATAAACAGCAAACTGACAGAAAATAATATCTGTCTTCATAATATACATTTACAAAATAAATAAAGAATATACACTTAATACATTAAGAATATGAAGCCATTAGTTAGTATTATCATGGGTTCAACAAGCGATTTACCCGTAATGGAAAAAGCTTGTAAGTGGTTGGAAGAGCAAGAGATTCCTTTTGAAGTGAATGCACTTTCAGCTCATCGTACACCTGATGCAGTAGAGACTTTTGCTAAGGAAGCAAAAGGTCGTGGCGTGAAGGTAATCATTGCTGCTGCTGGTATGGCTGCTGCTCTACCCGGAGTTATCGCTGCCTCTACACCACTTCCAGTCATTGGCGTGCCTATCAAGGGTATGCTCGACGGACTTGATGCCTTACTTTCTATCGTTCAGATGCCTCCCGGCATTCCAGTTGCTACTGTTGGCGTCAATGGAGCACAGAATGCTGCCATCCTTGCAGCTGAGATGATAGCACTCGGTGATGAGGCTATTGCAAAGAAGATTGACAACTGGAAGGCTTCATTAGGAAAGAAGATAGAGAAGGCTAACAAGGAGTTAGCTGAGCTAAAGGATTATAAGTTTAAGTGCTAAGACCGTCCCTAACCCCTTCAAAGGAAGGAGTAACGAAGGGAAAACATTAGGGTAAAGGTCGTTACCACTTATTACCTCTACAATAACCCCTCTCTCGGAGGGGCTTGGGGGAGGTTTTTCATCATCTCAAAAGGGCATTGAAAGACACCCCATTATCCAAATAGAACATGATAGATTTATTCAACTTTGAAAGAAGGAAAACCTCTGTCACGCATGTTGGTGCACTCAACATTGGTGGAGAGAACCCTGTACGCGTACAATCAATGACAACGACTTCAACGGATGATACCGAAGGGAGTGTTGCACAAGCTAAGCGTATCATTGATGCAGGAGGAGAACTTGTACGCCTTACAACGCAAGGAAAGCGTGAGGCTGAGAACTTGAAGAATATCAATGCACAACTACGTGCAGATAATTATATGGCTCCGCTCTGTGCAGACGTTCACTTCAATGCGAACGTGGCAGACGTAGCTGCACTCTATGCAGAGAAGGTTCGTATCAATCCGGGTAACTATGTTGACCCTGCTCGTACGTTCAAAAAGTTAGAGTACACCGACGAGGAATATGCACAAGAGCTACAGAAGATTGAGGATAGACTGATTCCTTTCATCAATATATGTAAGGAGAACCACACTGCTGTACGTATTGGTGTCAACCATGGTAGCCTCTCTGACCGTATTCGTAACCGTTATGGTGATACGCCAGAAGGTATTGTAGAAAGCTGTATGGAATTCCTCCGCATCTTCCGCAAGTACGACTTCCATGACATTGTCATCTCCATTAAGTCGTCTAATACAGTTGTGATGGTTCGTTCCGTACGACTCCTCGTAGCTGAAATGGACAAGGAAGGTATGCAGTATCCACTCCATCTTGGTGTTACTGAGGCGGGTGAAGGTGAAGACGGACGTATCAAGAGCGCCGTAGGTATTGGAGCTTTGCTCGCTGATGGGCTTGGTGACACTATCCGTGTATCTCTGAGTGAAGAACCAGAGTGCGAGATTCCAGTGGCTAAACACCTAACATGGTATATCCGTCGACACGAGAAACATCTCCTCATCCCTGCTGAACAGTATGAAGGCTTTGACTATCTCCGCCCTAACCGACGTGAGACAGTGGCTGCAGGGAATATCGGTGGCGAGAATGTTCCTGTTGTTATTGCCACTCGAAAGGCTGACCAGGCTACTGCCGAGGTGTCATCACCAGACTTACCCAAGCCAGACTATATCTATGTACAAGGCGAACTGCCTGAGAAACGGGGCAAGAAGCAGAAGTATATCCTTGATTATGATGCCTATATTGACCTTGCCAACAGTGGTAAGCAGTCCTTAGAGAATGTCTACCCTATCTTCCCTGTGACGGGAATGCCTTTCATCAGTGCAATAAACACAGATGTTAAGTTCCTCGTCTTGAAGTACGGTACACCTTCAGAAGAGTTCCTTGCATGTTTGAAGACACATCCAGAGGTGGTAGTGGTTTGTATGACAAGCCATCAGAACCGCCTCGGCGACCAACGTGCATTGGCGCATCAATTGATGATAGCAGGCGTAAAGAACCCTATCATCTTCGCCCAGATGTATCAGCATTCAACTACCGAAGAGAAGGAAGAAAGCAGTAACAGCCAACAGGCAGAGACAACTACGGCTAAAGAGAAGTTCCAATTAGAGGCTGCAGCAGATATGGGTGCACTCATGATGGACGGACTTACCGATGGTATTTGGCTGATGAACCATGGCAACCTCTCACAAGAGGATGTTGAGCAGACCGCCTTCGGTATTCTTCAAGCAGGTCGCTTGCGTATGGTGAAGACCGAATACATCTCTTGTCCGGGCTGTGGACGTACGCTCTACGACCTCCGTACGACGATTGCCCGCATCAAGGAAGCTACCAAGGGCATGAAAGGACTGAAGGTAGGAATCATGGGCTGTATTGTAAACGGACCCGGTGAGATGGCTGATGCAGACTATGGATACGTGGGTGCAGGTCCTAAGAAGGTGAGTCTTTACCGCAAACAGGTATGCGTTGAGCATAATATACCTGAAGAAGAAGCGGTCGAGCGATTGCTTGCTTTGATTAAGGCAGATCAGAATAAGGCTTAAATCGGCGATTAAGACTCAATAGATGTAATTCAACATCGGTGTCTTTCGTTATCATCTCAACGGCAGGAACGCCTCTTTTTTGTCGTTTCTTACCGTGATGTTAATACTCCGCACGAGTGGTGTTAATGCTTAGCACCATTCGTGCGGACCATAAACACCAATGGTGCGGAGGCCTAATTCCCTTACAATAAATCATACTATTGATAAGAGGAGATAATAGATGCGAGACTTAGTGATGGGGGATAAATAGCAAATAGAGCTTGATTAATTAGGCATAAAAAGACGATTAATCAGCTTGAAAGAATGTACCAATTAGGCTTATTTGCCTAACAAACGGAATAATCTACCCTTATAAAGCACTGATTTACCGATGATTACCTTTGCATGTTAAAACAAGAAAAAGTAAAAATGT
>CAMUQM010000034.1 GCA_947095945.1 uncultured Prevotella sp. | reverse complement strand
CTTCATTTGTTGAAAGTGCTGTTCAGGAAATTCGTGAACAGGTGGGTAACGACCGCGTTATCCTTGGTCTTTCAGGTGGTGTTGACTCTTCTGTTTGTGCAGTATTGCTTAACAAGGCTATCGGTAAGAACCTTACTTGTATCTTCGTAGACCATGGCATGCTCCGTAAGAACGAATTTACGAAGGTGTTGGAGGCTTATAAAGGACTTGGATTAAATGTTGTCGGCGTTAATGCTTCTGATCAATTCTTTAAGGATCTCGAAGGTGTTACTGACCCAGAGCAGAAGCGTAAGATTATTGGGCGTGATTTCGTTGAGGTGTTCAATGCTGAGGCTAAGAAGATTACAGATGCTAAGTGGCTTGCACAGGGTACCATTTATCCAGACCGCATTGAGAGTCTTAGTATTACAGGTATGGTTATCAAGAGTCACCATAATGTGGGTGGACTTCCAGAGGAGATGCATCTTCAGCTTTGTGAGCCACTTCGCTGGCTTTTCAAGGACGAGGTTCGCCGTGTAGGTTATGAGCTTGGAATGCCAGAACGTCTTATCAAGCGTCATCCATTCCCGGGTCCTGGTCTTGCTGTTCGTATCTTGGGTGACATCACTCGTGATAAGGTTCGTATCCTTCAGGATGCTGACGATATTTATATTGAGAAGATGCACAACTATACTATGCCAGATGGTTCAAGTCTTTACGACCACGTTTGGCAGGCAGGTACTGTATTGCTCTCTACAATTCGTTCAGTAGGAGTGATGGGTGATGAGCGTACCTATGAGCATCCAGTTGCTCTTCGTGCCGTTACATCAATGGATGCAATGACAGCTGACTGGGCACACCTCCCTTACGATTTTATGGCAGAAGTTTCTAATGAAATCATTCGTAAGGTGAAGGGAGTCAACCGCGTATGTTATGATATATCTTCAAAACCACCTTCAACAATCGAGTGGGAGTAAGATAGAATATAGACAATCTCGAAATGATAGGGGCGCACTTGCGCCCCTATTTTTCGTTATACAATATTATAAAGAAATAAGAAAGGGAATTGTATTGGACTTTAGGATAGTGTAAGATATTGTTTGTTGCATTGATAATCAGGTTGTAAAGTCTTGTTTTAGTTGGTTGGTTTCATAACAGTCTTTTATTCATTGCAAATTATTTACGTGAAAAAAAATATTTATTTTCATGAAGAAAAATATTTATGTTCATGAAAATAATTCTTTTTTATCGTGAAGAAAATTCAGAAGTAACACTTTTTAGACCGAATAAAGGGTAAGGCTCATGGTCTTGAAGCAGTGTTTTAACAGCTTTAGAAGGCTGATGTTAGGATGAAAGTAGGCGGAAAGGAAAAGTGATTTGGTAATCTTAATGGAAGGAAATTAGCGCTATTGTTAATAAAAATAGTCCGAAGATCCATAGTGAATCTTCGGACTTATTTATATCTGTGTTTCAGATAATTGCTTACTTGTTCTTCAGTAAATCACGAATCTCAGAGAGAAGTTTCTCCTCATTAGTTGGCTCTGGATCAGGTGCTGGAGCAGCTGGTTCCTCTTCCTTTTTCTTAGAGAGTTTGTTGATACCCTTTACCATCATGAATACACAGAATGCGATGATAATGAAGTCAAGCAATGTCTGCAAAAAGTTACCATAGTTGATGGTTGCTGGAGTTGGAGCAGTTACTCCGGGAATTTCTACTGCAGGCAGTGTCCATTTCAAGTCAGAGAAGTTAACGCCACCGATAAGCCATCCGATAGGAGGCATGATGATATCGTCAACGATAGATGAAACAATCTTGCCGAATGCACCACCGATAATTACACCGACAGCCATATCAACAGCATTACCCTTTACTGCAAATTCCTTGAACTCTTGAATAAGTTTGCTCATAATTAATTTTGTTGTTAATTTGTTTGTTTGTCTTGCGCTCTTTTACTAATACCCTTTCTTTTGTTATATAGACTTTGCAATCTTGGTTGGTTATATTGCATCTAATTGTCTATGTGTGCGAAACGAGTCATTTTTTTATAATAATTAATACGCTAAGCGCCTGCAAAAATAAAAAAAAATTGTATCTTTGCAATCATAAGATAGAAAATCTTCTATAAGGAGGTAAAAAGAGAATCGTTTTTATAAACTTTTATAAATAATTTAAAGTAAAATGGTAAATGTAGCTATTAACGGCTTTGGCCGTATTGGTCGTCTCGCATTCCGTCAGATGTTCGAGGCTGAAGGTTATGAGGTTGTTGCAATTAACGACTTGACAAGTCCTAAGATGCTTGCTCATCTGTTGAAGTATGATACTGCTCAGGGTGGTTTCGCTGGTAAGTTCGGTGAGGGTAAGCACACTGTAGAGGCTACTGAGAATTCTATCATCGTTGATGGTAAGGAGATTAAAATCTCTGCTGAGATGGACGCTGCTAACTGCCCATGGGCTGCTAACAACGTAGACGTAGTTCTCGAGTGTACAGGTTTCTATACATCTAAGGAGAAGGCTTCTGCTCACCTCAAGGCTGGTGCTAAGAAGGTAGTTATCTCTGCTCCTGCAGGCAACGATCTTCCAACAGTTGTTTTCAATACAAACCACAAGACTTTGACTGCAGCTGATACTGTTATTTCTGCAGCTTCTTGTACAACAAACTGCTTGGCTCCAATGGCAGCTGCGTTGAACGCATATGCTCCAATCCAGTCAGGTATCATGTCAACAATCCACGCTTACACTGGCGACCAGATGATTCTTGACGGTCCACAACGTAAGGGTGACCTTCGTCGTTCACGTGCAGGTGCATGCAACATCGTTCCTAACTCTACTGGTGCTGCTAAGGCTATCGGTCTTGTTATCCCAGAGTTGAACGGTAAGTTGATTGGTTCTGCACAGCGTATCCCAACTCCAACAGGTTCTACAACTATCCTCGTTGCTGTTGTTAAGGGTAACAATGTAACTGTTGAGGGCATTAACGCTGCAATGAAGGCTGCTGCAACTGAGAGCTTCGGTTATACAGAGGATGAGATTGTATCTTCTGATATCATCGGTATGCGCTACGGTTCATTGTTCGATGCAACTCAGACTATGGTAAGTAAAATCAGCGATGATTGCTACCAAGTACAGGTTGTTTCTTGGTACGACAATGAGAACTCTTATACTTCTCAAATGGTTCGTACAATTAAGTACTTCGCAGAGTTGAAGTAATACCAACCGAAAGGTCATCTGCAATCCTCTCTTGCGTAGAGAGTGATTAGCGGATAAAATAATAGTCCCTGTCAGCTTGCTGGCAGGGATTTTTTTGTTATCTTTGCGACATGAAGAACGAACATACAGGTGAGAGAATAGCTGCGGGTATAGCTTTCGACAAGCGTATGATTACCATTCTTGGTCCTACGGCTTCGGGTAAGACCGACCTTGCTGCGCATTTGGCTGCTCGGCTTAATGCTGAAATTATCAGTGCTGACAGCCGTCAGGTGTATCGTGGTATGGACATCGGTACGGGCAAAGACTTGGCTGATTATACGGTTGAAGGGCATGCAGTACCTTATCACCTTATAGATATATGTGAGCCCGGAACGAAGTATAATCTCTTTCGCTATCAGCAGGATTTCCTTGATAGTTATGAGGACATACGGAGTAGGGGAGTGCTGCCCATTCTTTGTGGTGGTACTGGTCTTTATATTGAGGCTGTGTTGAAGGGTTATAGCCTTTCACCTGTGCCACAGAATCCCGAACTTCGCAAGACTTTGGAGGATAAGTCACTTGAGGAGCTAACAGCGATACTCGTTGACTTGAAGGCAAAGAATCACTCTGTTATGCATAACAAGACGGATGTTGACTCCTGTCAACGTGCTATTCGAGCAATAGAGATAGAAACCTATAATCTCACAAAGCCAACGGAAGAACGGCAATGTCCACCGATTGACTCATTGATAATCGGTGTGGATATTGATCGTGAGATGCGAAGAAAGAAGATAACTAATCGTTTGAAAGCACGTCTTGAAGAAGGAATGGTTGACGAGATAGCTGGGCTATTGAAACGAGGCATTCCCGCAGAAGATCTTATTTATTATGGTCTGGAATATAAGTTTGTGACAGAGTATCTCATAGGAAAGTTATCTTACGACGAGATGTTTCGACAGTTAGAGATAGCCATTCATCAGTTTGCCAAGCGACAGATGACGTGGTTCCATGGTATGGAGCGTCGTGGCTTTACGATACATTGGGTAAATGCTGCGCAAAAGATAGAAGATAAAGTAGAAGAAATATTGAGTTTATGGTAGAGGAAGGAAGATGGGGCATTATTTATTGCCCAAAGGGTGGATTGTTTGCTAATCCTGTAAAGCGTTGGGAGCAGACTGAACGCTGTCTACAAGCGCACAATATTCAATATGATATGGTGCAGAGCGAAAATCCTCGCAGTGTGGATAGGTTAGTACGTATGCTGATTAGCAATGGTTATAAGACTATTATTATCTATGGTGGTGACTCTGCACTGAATGATGCTGTCAACTATCTGATGCTCTTAGAACCTGAAGAGTGCGAGCGTATTACGCTGGGTGTTATTCCGAATGGTGTACTGAATGACTTTGCACACTTCTGGGGGTTTGATGAATCGCGAATGGAGCAGACGATTGTTTGGCTCAAGCAAAAACGTGTAAGACGAATAGATATTGGCTGTATTCGCTATGAAAATAAGAAAAACGAACGCTGCCGTCGATATTTTCTTAACTGTGTAAATATTGGTATGGTGGCAAATATTATGAGTCTTCGTCGTCGTATGCGCCACCTCTTCATTTCACGTACAATCTCTTTTATCCTCTCTTGCTTTCTGCTTTTGTTTCAGCGTATGGATTACCTGATGTCGCTGAAGATCAATACAGATAGCATTAAGCAGCGCCTGATGACGGTTTGTATCGGTAATGCTCAAGGCTATGGACAGACTCCGAATGCCGTTCCTTATAATGGTTTGTTAGATGTTTCAATCGTTTCTCAGCCAAAGATGCTACAAGCAATGGAGGGAATGTATCTTTTGTTGCGGGATAAGATACTAAATCATCGTAATGTGATGCCTTATAGAACGCAGGAGTTGAGCGTACAGATAGCCGAACATACACCTGTTAGTGTGGATGGTCGTCTCTTGAATGGTACGCCTGTTGGTACGTTTACGGTTGGTGTTGAGAAAGAAGTAATCAACTTTATCATACCGAGCTAATACACTTTTCTATGTTAGCTCTATCTATTTTTTGCTTTTATTGAAGAAAAGCTCTTAAGCTTTCTTCAAAAAGCTCTTAAGCTATCTCCGAAAAGTTCTTAAGCTTTCTTCGAAAAGTTCTTAAGCTTTCTTCAAAAAGCTCTTAAGCTTTCTCCGAAAAGCTTGTAAACTTTTCTCTAAAGGTTTGTGACTTTTTCTGTCATATATTAGATTTAAAATTTCAACAATAAAGTAAAAGGTGCAATATTCTTGAAAAGAAGAAAGGACTTGTTATTTACTGGCCGATTTAGGCTTATATTTAAATATTCTTCGTATAAGTATCAAAAGAGAGGTCTTAAGCTGAAAATAATATATTACTTTAATGCCATTATGAAAAATATTTGTATCTTTGAAGAGCCGAACGGCAAAGTCTGTAAAGACTTATACCAGAAGAAAATAAAAACCAAACAATAAACCTTAAAAGACATGAGCTACTTAAAATTTGAAAAAGCTCTGATGACTAATCTTCAAGATTCGCTTCCCAGAGAGCTATTGCGAACTAATCGCTCTGGTGCCTATTCTTGTTCGACGGTTGTTGATTGCAACACACGTAAGTACCATGGACTGCTTGTTGTCCCAGTTCCTGAATTGGATGATGAGAATCATGTACTGCTGAGTTCGCTTGACCCTACCGTCATTCAGCATGGTGCCTCTTTCAATCTGGGTTTGCATAAGTATCAGGGCAATAACTTTAGTCCACAAGGACATAAGTACATTCGTGAATTTGACTGTGATACTGTGCCTACTACGCTTTATAGAGTAGGTGGTGTTTTATTAAAGAAAGAGGTTGTCTTCCAACACTATGAAGACCGTATCTTAATTCGTTATACTTTATTAGAGGCGCACTCAAAGACTACTTTGCAGTTCCGTCCGTTCCTTGCTTTCCGTAGTGTTCGCCAGTTTACCCATGAGAATGGTGCTGCCGACCGCTCATATGAGGTTGTGGATAATGGAATCAGTACTTGTATGTATGCTGGTTATCCATCGCTCTACATGCAATTCTCAAAGAAGAACGAGTTTCACTTTGATCCATATTGGTATCGTGGATTGGAATATCCCAAGGAGCAGGAACGTGGTTACGCATCTAATGAGGATCTTTATGTTCCCGGTTACTTTGAGATGAATATCAGCAAAGGTGAAAGTGTCGTCTTTGCTGCTTCAACAGCAGAATGCCGTACATCATCTTTGAAGAACTTGTTTGATAAGGAAGTGGAATCACGTAGTCCACGTGATAACTTCTTCCATTGCCTTGTCAATGCTGCTCATCAGTTCCATAATCGCACAAAGAACGATGAACGTTATATCCTTGCGGGCTATCCTTGGTTCAAGTGTCGTGCTCGTGATCAGTTCATTGCTTTGCCAGGTCTTACATTAAGTATCGAAGAGCAGGACTACTTCGAGCTCGTAATGAAGACGGCTGCAAAGGGTTTACGTGAGTTTATGGAAGGTAAGCCACTCAGCGTGAAGATATACGAGATGGAGAAACCTGACGTACCTCTTTGGTGTATATGGTCAATTCAGCAGTATGCAAAGGAGGCTGGTAAGGAAAGTTGTAAGAAACTCTACATGGATTTGATACGTGATGTCGTTGATTATCTCTTGGCAAGCAAGCATCCGAACCTCACTTTGGATGAGAATGGATTACTCTATGCGGATGCAAAGGGAGAAGCAATTACATGGATGAACTCCATGGACAATGGTAAACCTGTTGTCCCACGCTCTGGATATATTGTAGAATTTAATGCTCTTTGGTACAATGCGCTACGCTTTACAGCAGCAATGGAACTGGAGTGTGGCAATGAAGAGCGTGCAAACGAGCTTGAAGTTCTTGCAGAGAAATGTAAGACTTCATTCGTTGAAACATTCCTCAACGAGTATGGTTACCTTTATGATTATGTTGATGGTAGAATGATAGACTGGAGTGTACGCCCGAATATGGTGTTTGCAGTAGCACTTGATTATTCACCACTTGATCAGAAGCAGAAGAGAGGAGTGCTGGATGTATGTACACGTGAGCTACTTACACCGAAAGGATTGCGTTCCCTTTCTCCAAAGAGTGGTGGATACAATCCGATGTACACGGGTCCACAGCATCAGCGTGACCTTGCCTATCATCAAGGAACAGCTTGGCCTTGGTTGGGTGGCTTCTACCTTGAAGCTTGCTTGAAACTTTATAAGCAAACACGCCTTAGCTTTGTTGAACGTCAGCTGGTGGGTTATGAAGACGAGATGATTCACCATTGTCTCAGTACACTGCCTGAACTCTTTGACGGTAATCCACCGTTCAGTGGTCGTGGAGCTATCTCTTTTGCCATGAACGTAGCTGAGGTGCTCCGTACGTTAGAATTACTTGAGAAGTATAAATTTTAAGAGGAGGGACCAGTATGAAAGTTTTAATGTTTGGATGGGAGTATCCTCCTCATGTATATGGTGGCTTAGCAACTGCTAACTTTGGTATTTCAGAAGGTCTTCATGCGCAGGGCGATATCGAGACAATTCTCTGTTTGCCACATCCTTTTGGTGATGAGGACCATACATACGCTGAGATTGTGGCAATGAATCATGTGCCAATCGCTTATCGTGAGCTTAGCTATGATTATGTAAAGAATCGTCTTGGCAACATTATGTCGCCAGAACTTTACTTTAAGTTACGTGAGCACATCTATGCAGACTTCAATTATATGCACGTCAACGACCTTGGTGCAATGGATTTTGCTGGAGGTTATCCTTCTAATCTGCACGAGGAAATCAATAATTATTCGATTATTGCAGGTGTTGTTGCTCGTACATACGACTTTGATATTATTCATGCACACGATTGGTTGACTTACCCAGCGGGTATTCACGCTAAGCGTGTGTCTGGTAAACCTTTATGTATTCATGTGCATGCAACCGATTTTGACCGTTCACGTGGTAAGGTTAATCCAACCGTATATGGTATAGAAAAGGATGGTATGGACAATGCTGACTGCATCATGTGTGTGTCAGAGCTTACACGCCAGACCGTTATTAATCAGTATCATCAGGACCCACGCAAGGTGTTTACGGTACATAATGCCGTTTATCCATTGGCAAAGGAGATTGCAGATATGCCACGTCCAGACCATAAGGGTAAGGAGAAGGTTGTAACATTCCTTGGTCGTTTGACGATGCAGAAAGGTCCGGAATACTTTGTTGAGGCTGCCAATATGGTGCTTCATCGTACACGTAATGTTCGTTTCTGTATGGCAGGTTCAGGCGATATGATGGATCAGATGATTTATCTTGCCGCTGAACGAGGTATTGCCGATCGTTTCCACTTCCCCGGTTTTATGAGGGGAAGTCAGGTTTATGAGTGCTTGAAAGCATCTGATGTCTATGTGATGCCATCAGTAAGTGAGCCTTTCGGAATCTCTCCTTTGGAAGCAATGCAGTGCGGTACACCAAGTATCATCTCAAAACAAAGCGGTTGTGCGGAAATTCTCAATAACTGTATTAAGGTAGACTATTGGGACATTCATGCGCTTGCCGATGCAATCTACTCTATTTGTCACAATGAGAGCTTTTTCGATTACCTCTCTCAAGAGGGTAAACGAGAGGTTGACCAGATAACGTGGGAGAAAGTAGGAGCGTGGATTCGTGAACTTTACTTTCGTACCTTAGGCTGGAAATAAATGCCATGAGAGAACTAATAACCTTTTTAAAACTAAAACAAAAAGATAATGAAAACAATCTGTTTATATTTCGAGATACATCAGGTAGTTCACCTGAAACGCTACCGCTTCTTTGATATTGGTACTGACCATTATTATTATGACGATTTCGAGAACGAGCGTTCGGTATCAGAAATCGCCGAGAGAAGCTATATGCCAGCATTAGACACGCTGTTGCAGATGATTAAAGACAATGGTAAAGCATTTAAAGTAGCTTTTTCACTTTCGGGTGTAGGTATTGAACAACTTGAGATGCATGCCCCACAGGTTCTTGATAAGTTGCAGGAACTGAACAATACTGGCTGTGTAGAATTTCTTGCTGAGCCTTATTCCCATGGCTTGGCATCACTGGCAAACGAGGAAAGCTTTAAGTCTGAAGTAAAGCGTCAGGCTAAAAAGATTAAGGAATATTTTGGGCAAACACCAAAGGTATTGCGTAACTCCTCGCTTATCTATAGTGACGACATTGGCTTGATAGCTTCTCAGATGGGCTTCAAGGGAATGTTGACAGAGGGTGCAAAGCATGTCTTAGGTTGGAAGAGTCCACATTATGTATATAATTGTGCGCTTGCTCCTAACCTGAAACTTCTGTTGCGTGATGTGAAGTTGAGTGATGATATCTCATTGCGTTTCAACAATTCAGATTGGGATGGTTACCCATTGTTTGCTGATACATATATGGCACAGATTGCAGCACTCCCAGAGGAGGAGCAAGTAATCGGTCTCTTTATGAACCTTTCAGCACTTGGTATCGAGCAGCCATTGTCAAGTAATATCCTTGAGTTCTTTAAGGCATTGCCAGCTTGCGCTAAACAGCGTGGCATTACTTTCTCAACTCCAACAGAGATTTGTATGAAGTTGAAGAGTGTTGACAACCTCTATGTACCAGACACATTGAGCTGGATGGACGAAGAGCGTGATGTCAGCACTTGGTTGGGTAATCCAATGCAGCGTGAAGCGTTCAACAAGTTGTATAGTATTGCTGATCGTGTACGTATTGCTAACGACCCACGTATCAATCAGGATTGGGACTATCTGCAGGCAAGTGACAACTTCCGCTTTATGTCTACTAAGCCTTCACGTGTCGGTATGGACCGTGGTATCTATGATAGTCCATTTGATGCTTTCACGAATTACATGAATATTCTTGGCGATTTCTTGAACCGTGTCAATACGCTTTATCCTGCTGAGATTGATAATGAAGAGTTGAACGGATTGCTCACGACTATACGCAATCAGGGTGATGAGATTGAAATGAAAACAAAGGATCTCAGTAATCTTCAGGCAAAGGTTGATAAGTTGGAGGCAGAGGGTGATAAACTTCGTGCACTGTTAGAGAAGAAAGCCCCAGCAAAGAAAGCAGCTGCGCCAAAGACTGCAGCTAAGAAGCCTGCTAAGAAAGCTCCCGTTAAGAAAGCAGTAAAGGCTGTTGCTGAAGAAGTAAAAGCTAAGTAAGTTTTTTTTATGTAACATATGTATATCGCTCATATAGTAAACTGATGATTTTATCAGGCGTGCTATATGAGCGTTTTTTGTGCTTTTTAAGGGTTCTTCCATAAATAGATCTCATAGCTTCAACAGAAAAATCGGAATTATTCATTAAACAAGAACATAGCCAAGATAGTTAACTGTCTATCTTACTCTCGCCCTCTGACATGGAGATTTTTTTCTTTTTAATGCTTCAAAGATGTTGATGAGGTTTTGAAAAATTATTACATAATTTCGTGCAATCTCCCTAAAATAAAGACGAAGAATACATGTAAGAAGCAAGTTTGCAATCAACAGAAAATCAGTCAGTTATAAAGTGGTGCAAGAAAAGGTGCTTAATTGGATTTCAAAAGGGCGTTAGTAACATTCCCAAAGGGCATCTTTTGCAAGTCAATTGGGCGTCTTTTAGAAGCCAAAAGAACATGTGTTGATTTCGAGGAACATGAAGAAAGTTTACAAAAGTCGATAGACAAAGGAACAAGTTGTTTGAAGTAGACGAAAAACATGTTAATGGATTGATATAGTAGCTATTTGCCTTTTCATCACTTTATTTTGTAGTTTATCTCTTCTGTAGCGGACTATTTAATCAAGTATATGAGCCTTTACTCTAATTCCTATCTACGCATTTAATAGAGGTATATCTAATAGGTCTCTTGGGTAAGTATATCTACATTTTCAACTGATAAATGGAGTATATTTTCATTTTTATTGTATCTTTGTCCACTACTTTGTATATGAAAGGAGTTTGAGACTTGTTTTTGTAAATATAAAGGCAGGAGCCTCCTCTCAACTTTGACAAATTATAAGAGTCAAGACGACTTCAATGTATTTTTGCAGTTGGAAACAATAAAGTTATGAAAGATATATCATTGATAGCCTTTGATGCAGATGATACTCTGTGGGAGTGTCAAACTTATTTTGATGCAGTAGAGAAGGGATATTGTGAGGTGCTTAAGTCATACGCCTCTGCTGATGAAATTTCAAAAGCTCTTTTTGCTGTTGAAACGGCAAATATGCCACTTTTGGGTTATGGTAGTAAGGCCTTCTTGCTATCACTATTAGAAAATGCAATAGAGATAAGTGATGGGAAGTTAAAGGCAGAGGAAGTTAAAATGATTATAGAGTTAGGTAAAGAACTTCTCCAGCTACCAGCGAAACCTATGGAGGGCGTTGAAGGAACGCTGAAAGTGTTACGTGAGTCAGGGAAGTATCATTTGGTTGTTTTTACTAAAGGAGAACTACTTGATCAAGAGAACAAATTTAACCGTTCTGGCTTAAGTTCATATTTTGAAGATATTATAGTAGTTTCAGATAAGACAGAAAAGTCTTATCACCAATTATGTGAAAGGTTTTCTATCGATGTAAATCAGCTGTTGATGGTGGGTAATTCTTTTCGTTCAGATATTGAACCGGTATTAAAACTTGGCGGTTGGGCAGCTCATATTCCTTTTCACACAATATGGCAGCATGAAGTAGTAGAGGAGTATAAACACCCTCATTTGTTGAAATTAGAGTTTTTTACACAGTTAAAGCATGTTTTATAAAAAGTGTTTTGCTTATCCTTATTGAAACTTTTGTAATAAATTCATTATATATCAAATATTTTATGTAAGTTTGCAATTCAATTATAATAGGGACATAAAATACAATTTATACAAATACTTAATTAAATGTTAGCACCACAGATTGAATATTCAGATCGAGAAGAGCGCATTGAGTTTATTCAAGAACGTTTCCATTGTAAAGCACCTGCATGTGGTGGATGTGGTTCATGCAATCTTCCTGATGGTGTACCTGCTGCAGAATATTTTGCAGATTATATAGATGGTAAAGTTGAGTTTGTTAAACTTGCTGCAAAGATTTGGGAGTAGCCCTTTGTTTTAGGACTGACCCCAAAATCTCTAATGACCGATTTGGACTAAATGAAAAAGAGCGGCCTCTTGCGAGAACCGCCCTGATGAAAGGAGGAGTGGTACCACCAGGAATCGAACCGGGGACACAAGGATTTTCAGTCCTTTGCTCTACCAACTGAGCTATGGCACCATCATTATTTTGCAATTAATTTATAAGCGTTTATGTTGCTTTCTCAATTGCGATGCAAAGGTAGTACTTTTATTTTATTCCTCCAAACTTTTCTAAAGAAAAATAGACATGTTTACATCCTTTAACAAGTTTCCTATTCCTTGTTTATAGGCCAACCTTGCGCCTTTAATTCAAACTCGTTGCCATCGCGAGCAATTAGGAATGCGCCCAGGCTTTCTTTTGTAATATAACCTATCTGTCTAATATTCTCCATCTTATCAATCTTCTCATGGTCACCAATAGGAACTGTAAAAAGAAGTTCATAGTCTTCACCTCCATTTAAAGCAGCTGTTGTAAGGTTCATATTGAACTCTTCACATGTTGCTGCTGTTTGATAATCGATAGGAATATTCTTTTCATAAACTCTACAACCGCAGTGACTTTGTTCACAAATATGCTTCAATGCGGTTGCTAAACCATCAGAAATATCAATCATAGAAGTAGGATGTATTCCTGCAGCACGAAGCTGGTTTAGGACGTCACCACGTGCTTCAGGCTTCAACTGACGATCAATAAGGTATTCTTTCCCAGCAAAATCAGGTTGGAAATCTTCAATAGCTGCACGTTCCTGACGCAATGCCTCAAGTCGTTTTTCATCTTTATTGTTTTGTGCTTCCTTAACCTTATTATTATACTCCTGCACCTGCTGGTAGTAGACAGTCTTTTCACGTTCGAGGATTTGTAGTCCCATATATGCTGAACCAAGATCACCAGTTACACAGATGAGGTCTGTTTCATTTGCTCCGTTACGATAGACAATATTATCCTTTGCAGCATCACCAATACAGGTGAGATTAATAGCAAGTCCTGTATATGAAGAAGTTGTGTCGCCTCCCACAATATCTACGTTCCATTTTGCACAAGCTTTATTTAGTCCTGCATAGAATTGATCAAGATCTTCTACTTTAAAACGCTTGCCAAGTCCCAATGAGACGATGAGTTGATGTGGCTGACCGTTCATTGCAAAGATATTACTCATTGTTACCATTGCCACCTTATAGGCAAGATGTTCCATGTCAATATAGGTTAAGTCGAACTGTACACCCTCCATAAACATCTGTGAAGAAACGAGTGTCTCTTTGTTTGAATAACGTAAAACAGCAGCGTCATCACCTATTCCTTTGATAGTTGACCTGTTGGAATATTGAATATCTTTTGTGAGCCGGTTGATAAGACAGAATTCTCCAAGTTCTTTTATTTCCATTTACTTTAATAAAATCTTCGTAATATAACATCTAAGACGTTCTCTATCTATGATTTATAAGATAAAGAACGCCTTAGTATAGTAATGTAAGTAATGTGAGTTATGAACGTTTAATCATTTCACGCATAATCTCTGTCATACGTGGTTGTGCGGTATTTGCAGCCTCCTGAACCTCTTCATGGCTAACCTTTACAGGAACATCAAAACCACCAAGGTCCGTAATAACACTAATACCAAATACCTTAATGCCGCTATGGCGTGCAACGATAACCTCTGGAACTGTACTCATACCAACAGCATCACCTCCCATCTTGTGGTACATACGATATTCTGCAGGGGTCTCAAAGGTTGGTCCTTGTACGCCTATGTAAACTCCGTGTTGAACTTTGATATTCTTCTCTTTCGCTATAAAGTCAGCTAACTCTATTAATTTGTGGTCGTATGCTTCATGCATATCTGGGAAGCGAGGACCTGTAGGGAAGTTGCGGCCACGCAGCGGATGTTCTGGGAACATATTGATATGGTCGGTAATAATCATAAGATCACCAATATTGAATGATGGATTCATACCGCCAGAAGCATTTGAAACAAATAGAGTTTCAATTCCTAATTCGTGCATGACACGGATTGGGAAGGTTACATCCTTCATGTCATACCCCTCATAAAAGTGGAAACGACCTTTCATTGCTAAGATATCTTTTCCTCCAAGTTTTCCGAAGATAAGATTTCCTGCGTGTCCTTCTACTGTAGATATTGGGAAGTTAGGTATATCTTGATAAGAAAAGGTATAACTATCAGTTATCTCTGAAGCTAATTGTCCGAGGCCTGTGCCCAGAATGATGGCTGTCTTTG
>CAMUQM010000033.1 GCA_947095945.1 uncultured Prevotella sp. | reverse complement strand
TTTTGTGATTCGTTAATTGATACCTATTCCAAACAGGGTGCAAAATTACAAAAAAAGTTTCAAATAAGCAAAACTTTTCCTATGATAATTGCTGATTTTAAGCTTTTTTGAACGTTTATTCGGGCTTTATGTCCATATCGTTCAAGAAATCAAGCATTAAACGGATTGCTTTATTGGTAGCAATAGCGAGGTTGATATCACGTCCATAATCCTCCGTAAGCTTAAAAGTTTTTATTTGGTCTTTGTTGCCATAAGCCAACCAAATGGTACCTACTGGACTTTCACTTGTTCCACCACCGGGACCAGCGAAACCTGTAGATGCAATGGCAAAATCAACACCAATAGTATTGATAGTACCCAATACCATCTCACGTGCAACCTCTTCTGATACGGCTGTTTTCTCTTCAAGCACCTCGTGAGAAACGCCAAGAAGTTTTTCTTTTATTTCATCGGTATAGGCTACAACACCACCTTTATAATAATCTGATGAACCAGGGATAGCTATGATTGCCTCACTAATACGACCGCCTGTGCAGCTTTCTGCAGTACCAATTGTATAACCTGAGGCATAAAGGATGTCACCAATCTGACGTGATATTATCTTACTTTCAAAATCCATAATCTTATTCTTACTAAGAGACTTATATTTTTATTATTCAAAAGTTACTTTGCTGAACACAGGGATATCCATCTGTGTAAAGTCATTGTCCATATACTTGAAGTTACCTACGCTGGCAATCATTGCTGCATTATCAGTTGTATAGCTGAACTTCGGAATATAAATTGTCCAACCATAACGTTCAGCATGGTCTTGGAATGCATTACGTAGACCATTATTGGCAGATACACCACCAGCAACAGCTACATGCTTAATACCTGTCTCTTTAACAGCTAAGCGCAACTTCTTCATGAGTATGTCAACAATAGCATGTTCAAGGCTTGCGGCAATGTCTTCTTTATGATGCTCAATGAAGTCAGGATCTTCCTGTACCCACTTTCTCATATTATATAAGAATGAAGTCTTAAGTCCTGAGAAAGAATAATCAAAGCCAGCAACATTAGGTTCTGCAAACTTATAAGCCAAAGGATTACCCTGACGTGCTAATCTGTCAATGATTGGACCACCGGGATAACTGAGTCCCATTACCTTTGAACACTTGTCTATTGCCTCACCTGCTGCATCGTCAATAGTCTGACCGAGAACCTCCATATCATTATAGGCATTCACCTTAACAATCTGTGAGTTACCGCCAGATACCAAGAGACAGAGGAATGGGAATGGTGGCATGTGGTTGTCGTCATCGCTTTCCTTGATAAAGTGAGCCATAACATGACCCTGCAGGTGGTTAACTTCAATCATAGGGATATTCAATGAACGAGCAAAACCTTTGGCGAAGTTGACTCCCACCAAAAGACTACCCATCAATCCCGGACCACGTGTGAAAGCAATAGCAGAAAGCTGTTCCTTAGTAATATCAGCACGCTTTAAAGCCTGATCAACAACAGGAACGACGTTCTGTTGATGTGCTCTTGAAGCAAGCTCAGGAACAACTCCTCCGTAAGCCTTATGTACTTCTTGTGAGGCTGTAACATTGCTGAGGATTACACCATTCCTCAATACGGCAGCACTTGTGTCATCACAACTGCTTTCTATACCTAATATATAAATATCTTTTTTTTCCATTTCATGTAAGATTCTCTCCTAAGAGAATAAAAGAGATTAATGTGTCAGAATCTCCAATCCGTTTTCTGTCATGACGAAAGTATGTTCCCATTGTGCAGATGGTTTCTCGTCACCTGTGATAACTTCCCAACCATACGGATCGTCAGCATCAATAAAGACCTTCCATGTACCCATATTAATCATTGGTTCGATAGTAAAGACCATACCTGGTACCAGTAACATACCAGTTCCTTTATGTCCGTAGTGAACGATGTCTGGTTGTTCATGGAATTCAATACCCACACCATGACCACAGAGGTCACGTACAACGCCATAACCATTTTTCTCTGCATGCTTCTGAATAGCATGACCGATGTCACCTACAAAAGAGTATGGCTTAGCTGCTTCTGCACCAATCTCAAGGCATTCCTTAGCTACACGTACCAAACGCTCCTTCTCTGGAGTTGTCTTACCAACGATAAACATACGGCTTGCATCTGCATAATAGCCATCTACAATCGTTGTCATATCAACATTGACAATATCACCTTCCTGAAGAACATCTTCTTTTTTAGGAACACCATGACACACGACCTCATTGATACTTGTGCATACACTCTTTGGATACCCCTCATAATTTAAGCAGGCAGGGATTGCGTTATGATCCTTGCAATACTGCATACAGATATCATCAATCTCCTGTGTATTCATTCCTACATGGATAGCTTCAGCAACAGCATCCAAGCAGCCTGTATTGACGATACCACTCTTTCGAATACCTTCAATCTGTTCAGGTATCTTAATCATATCACGCGTAGGAACGAGTTTACCCTTTTTCTCAAGAGCCATTATCTTTAAGTCCATCTCGGTAGGCTCTTGTCCCGGAAGACAATGCCATCTTCTTTTTTTCAACTGCATATCGTCAATATTATCTTTTTGCAAGAATAAAGCAAGCAACTGCAAGAAAATATGTTTTCATTTATCACAGTGCTGCTTAGTTTCTGCAAAAGTACTATAATTCAAAGACAAAACAAAATAAATCAAGTTCTTTTTAGATGTTTCAAAGTCTTTAGACTACAAGAAGCTCATTCTTATTTTAATTTACTGATTAAATCATATTACTATGATAAATAAAATAGTTTGCGAATAAAACGGAAAAAGTTCGCAAATTTTTCATTGAATATATTTGATAGACAAAGAAGACGTCTTGACTTTGTAACTATTCACCAATGGTATATATTTTCTTAGTACAACCTTATACCGCTATGATAGTATCAATAGCTTTTAGCCGTGATTGATTTTTTAAGCAGTATCAGTGATAGGGTATATGGCGAAGAAATCATCTGCCTCTTTATCAGCAAAAAACCAGCCGTAAATTACGACTGGTTTCATTATGTCTATTTTATAAGTAACTGTTAACTCACAAATTACTTCTTCATGCCCTTGTAAGCCTGATTCATACCCTTAACAACCTCTTCTGTGATGTTATAAGCTGGATCAGCATAAAGGATATTGTCACCGCTCTTAGCAAGAATGAGACTATACTTCTTATCCTTATTGTACTGCTTCAAGTAGTTGTGTACACTATCAGAAAGAGCCTTGTTATATTTAGCAACCTCGTTCTGATACTCTGCGCCAAGACGCTGCTGCAAAGCATCGGCATCCTGAGCCTGCTTCTGAATGCTTGCCTGAATCTGCTGTGCCTGAGCCTGAGTGTACTTGTTAGCCTGAATATTCTGCTGGAAGTTAGCAGCTGCAGCCTGAATAGCCTTCTGCTTGCCTGCAAGTGTACGCTGAATATTAGCCTCCTTAGCCTTTACAAGCTTAGTTACATCTTTCCAATAAGTATACTGGCTCATGATAGAGTCAATCTCGACATAAGCAACTTTCTGACTACTTGCAGCTGGAGCAGCTGTAGAAGTCTCAGCCTTGTTAGCTGTTGTGTCATTCTTCGCTGGCTGATTGTTACATGCAACAAAAGCAAATGCTGCCATTGCAAGCACTGCCATTTTGCTAAATGATTTCTTCATTTCTATTGTATTTAATTAATTATTTCTTACTCTAATATGCTTTATTCCCAATTCGAGCTTCCTTGTCCTGATCGATAACACAATGGATTCCTTTTTCTTTAAGATAAGCATTATCCGATATATGTTGCGACTGGAATTCTCCGTCTTTCTTAAATAACACACGTACTCCGAGGAGCAACATGGCAATAGCAATTATTAACAATGTTAACAATAATGTTACAAACATTTTCTTTATCTTTGCATTTATATTGACCGCAAAGGTAATATAAAACAGCAAGATTACAAAAAAAAATATTATTAAAAATGGCAAATGTAGAATTAAAACCAGCTTGTGTCTTTGAGCAGTTCGCTAAAATCAACCAAATACCACGCCCATCTAAGCATGAAGAGCAGATGATTATTTTTTTACAAGAGTTTGCTAAGGAGCGCAACCTTGATGTAAAGGTTGATAAGGTTGGTAATGTACTCATCTCTAAGCCTGCTACAAAAGGTATGGAGAATGTTCCAACTGTCGTTCTCCAAAGCCACATGGACATGGTATGCGACAAACTCGTTGATATAGAATTTGATTTCCATAAGGATGCTATTCAGACCTACGTAGATGGTGAATGGCTCCATGCAAAGGGTACAACACTCGGCGCTGATGATGGTATCGGTGTGGCTTATGAGTTGGCTATCCTTGACTCTAATGATATTGAGCACGGACCAATCGAATGTCTCTTTACACGTGATGAAGAAACAGGTCTGACGGGTGCTTTTGGTTTAGAGGCAGGTTTCATGACAGGAAACTATCTTATCAATCTTGATTCTGAAGATGAGGGACAAATCTTTGTAAGCTGTGCAGGCGGTAATAGCACTACAGCTGTATTCAACTTCGAACGTGAGAATGCACCAGAGGGCTATTTCTTTATGGAAGCAAACTTGAAGGGTCTTGTTGGTGGTCACTCTGGTGATGACATCAATAAGAAACGTGCCAATGCTATTAAGCTCCTTGCTCGTTTCCTCTATGCAGAGCAGGCTAAGATGGATCTTCGTTTGAGTCATTGGAATTCAGGTAAGTTACACAATGCTATCCCACGTGATGGTAAAGTACTATTTGCTGTTCCTTCGGCTAACAAAGAGACCGTTAAGGCAGATTGGAATATCTTTAGTGCAGCGGTGGAGGATGAGTTCCATGTTACTGACACAGCAATGGTATGGAACCTTGAAAGTGCAGATGCTGCACCGGTTATGCCAAAGCAGATTTCTCATAATGTTATCCTTGCATTGCAGGCACTTGACAATGGTCCACTCACCAACTGTCAGGATGAAACTTTGGCTTACATGGTTGAGACATCAAGCAATGTTGCAAGCATACAGACCGAAGAAAATAAATTAACTGTTGTATCATCACAGCGTTCAAACGTAATGAGCAACTTGGCAAACATGACCAATACTGTTCGTGCTTGTTTCGAATTGGCTGGTGCGGAGATTGTTGTTGATGACAGCTACCCAGCATGGAAGATGAATCCAAACTCAGAGTTAGTACACGTTGCTGTAGAGCAGTACAAGAATATTTTCGGTAAGGAACCACTCGTTCTTGGTATTCATGCTGGTCTTGAGTGCGGTCTCTTCTCAGAGAAGTATCCACAGTTGGATATGATTAGCTTCGGTCCAACACTCCGTTATGTTCACACACCAGACGAGTGTCTCCTCATTCCTACTGTTCAAATGGTATGGGATCATCTACTTGCAGTTCTAAAGAATATCAAGTAATTGAGAATATCATAGGAAAAGTATTTCCCAAACTACAAACGCCATCTTGCTCTTTAGGAGACAAGATGGCGTTTGTCATTATTACTATAAATCTTTTATAATAAAGTAGCATACAATATATCATGGCACGGAGTTTGTTATATACAACGAAGAAAATAGAAAACAATTAAATTATATTGCTATGCAAAAAGGAAATATTGGGGTTACAACAGAGAATATCTTCCCCGTCATCAAAAAGTTCTTGTATTCTGATCATGAAATATTCTTGCGTGAGATGGTTTCAAACGCAGTGGATGCTACCCAGAAACTGAAGACACTTTCCACAACAGGCGACTTCAAAGGCGAGCAGGGTGATTTGAGCGTTCGCATCAGTTTGGACGAAAATGCAGGAACACTGACTATCAGCGACCGTGGTATCGGTATGACAGCAGAGGAGATTGAGAAGTATATCAATCAAATAGCTTTCTCTGGTGTCAATGACTTCCTTGAGAAATATCAGGACAAAGCAGAGGCTATTATCGGTCATTTCGGTCTTGGATTCTATTCTTCTTTCATGGTTGCTAAGAAGGTTGAGATTTTCACAAAGAGCTATAAAGAGGGTAGTAAGGCTGTAAAATGGAGCTGTGATGGTAGCCCAGAATACACACTTGAAGACGCAGAGAAAGAGGATCGTGGTAGCGATATTGTCCTTTATATCGACGATGATTGCAAGGAATTCCTGCAAAAGTCAAAGATTGAAGAGTTGCTGAACAAGTATTGTAAGTTTATGGCTGTCCCTGTTGTCTTTGGTAAAAAGACGGAGTGGAAAGACGGAAAGACTGTTGAAACAGAGGAAGATAATGTTATCAACAGTGTTGAACCACTGTGGATAAAGGCACCATCTGGACTAAAAGATGAAGACTACAAGAGTTTCTATCGCACACTCTTCCCAATGAATGACGAGCCATTGTTCTGGATTCATCTGAATGTTGATTATCCATTCAACCTCACGGGTATTCTCTATTTCCCACGTGTTAAGAACAATATCGAACTGCAGCGAAATAAGATTCAGCTCTATTGTAATCAGGTATTTGTTACCGATCAGGTGGAAGGTATTGTACCAGAGTTCCTTACATTACTTCATGGTGTTATTGATTCACCAGACATTCCTCTGAACGTAAGTCGTAGCTACTTACAGAGTGATGCCAACGTGAAGAAGATTTCAACCTATATTACAAAGAAAGTTGCTGACCGTTTGCAGAGTATCTTCAAGGAAAATCGTAAAGAGTTTGAAGAGAAATGGAACGACCTAAAACTCTTTATCAATTATGGAATGCTCTCTGATTCTGACTTCTACGAGCGTGCAAAAGACTTCTCACTTTTCAAAGATACTGATGGTAAGTACTTTACCTTTGAGGAGTATAAGACACTCATAAAGAACAACCAAACTGACAAAGATGGTGTTCTCGTTAATCTCTATACGAATAACAAGGAGGAACAATATAGCTATATCGAGGCTGCAAAGCAGAAGGGTTATAGTATTATTGAGGCAAGTGGACAGTTAGATGTACCTTTGCTTTCAATGCTTGAACAGAAGCAGGAGAAGGCACGCTATGTACGCGTTGACTCTGATATCATTGACCGTATTATTCAGAAGGAGGATGCTCCAAAGAACAATCTGACAGCCGAAGAGACTGACAATTTGTCAGAAGCTTTCCGTTCACAGATTCCTGCAATCGAAAAAGCAGACTTTACTGTTGACGTACAGTCACTCGGAGAGGCTTTCCAGCCTGTTCTTGTAACACAGAATGAATATATGCGTCGTATGAAGGAGATGAGTCAGTTCCAGCAGGGAATGGGCTTCTACGCTCAGTTGCCTGATTCTTACAACCTCGTTCTGAATGCTGATCACCCATTAGTAAAGAAGGTGCTTGACGAAATTACTGCTAACACTGCAGAGGAATTGAAGCCAATAGGCAGTGAGTTGAAGGGACAGGAGGCACGCCTTGCTGCTCTACATCAGGCTCAGGACAACAAGAAGGCTGAGGAACTGACACAGGAGGAGAAGGATGATATGCAGAATACTCAGAAGACTGTTTCAGAACTTCAGAACAAGAAGAAAGCTATTGTTGCTGCATACGCTAAGGGAAATGATGTTGTTCAACAGCTCATCGACTTGGCATTGCTACAAAATGGTATGCTTCAGGGAGCTGCACTTGATAAGTTCCTCAAGCGTTCTATCAGTTTGATTAAGTAAGAATATAAGTAGGTTTCCTACTTGTAAACAAAACTAATAATAGAGGTTTTTCCGTTAAAAGCATAAACGCTTATCACATAGGCGTATAGCTTTAACGGAAGAACCTTTTATTTTTATGTCACAAAAACGTCGGTACAACCATGAAAAATCATTACATAAATTCGGATTAAAGTCCTCAAATAAAAGCGAAAAAAAACAGTTTAAAAGCAAGTCTGCAACCAGCAGGAAACCAATTAGTTACAAACGGATAAAATAATAGGTGCTTAATTGGACTTCAAAAGGGCGTTAGTTAGACCTCAAAAGGGCATCTTTTGAAAGTTAATTGGGCATCTTTTAAAAGCTAAAAGAGCATGTATTAATTTCGATGTATAAGAAAAAAGTTTACAACTAATTATATTAGAAAGGACATAATTTGTAAAAAGAAGAAAGAGAATAGTAAAAGATTAACAAATAACCAACATCTATCAGATATATTTATTAGACAGCATGAAGAGGTTAATTTGTATTATTGAAAAGACATTCTTAGGAAGATTTAACATTTGAAAAAACTCTTTGTTCCCGCTTACTATCAAATAAGATTTAGTACCTTTGCAAGTAATTAACTCATTAACTATGATCAAGAAGTTTTTTAAAGTGATAAGATGGGTGCTATCCCTTACCTTTATCTCCACAATATTGGCGGTAGTTGTCTATCGCTTTATCCCAGTTTACTTTACCCCTCTGATGATTAGTCGTTGCTTTGAGCAGATTGGTAAAGGAGAGTCTGTAAAACTTTATCATGACTGGATTCCCTTAGAGAAAATGCCAAAATCAATGCCTGTAGCTGTAATAGCAAGTGAGGACCAGCGTTTCCTCTCACATCACGGCTTCGACTATCAGGCTATTGAGAAAGCAGCCGAAGACCACCTAAAGAAAGGCAAGAAGCTGCGTGGTGGTTCTACTATCTCTCAGCAAACAGCTAAGAATGTCTTTCTTTGGCAGGGACGTTCATGGGTGAGAAAAGGATTAGAGGTTTATTTCACCTTCCTCATTGAGACCCTATGGAGCAAACAGCGCATTATGGAGGTCTATCTAAATTCTATTGAAATGGGCGATGGCATCTATGGAGTAGAAGCTTGTGCTGAACAGAATTTTGGTATGGAAGCCATACAGCTTAGTCGAAGAGATTGTGCACTCATAGCAGCAACATTACCGAATCCACGTCGCTTCTCTTCCAAGAATCCCGGACCTTATATGCACAAGAGAATCGGACAGATTGAACACCAAATGACTTTTATTACAGCTTTTCCTGAAGAGCATTAAAGTTGTTGTATGTTAGATAATTAAGTAATTCTGTTCGATAAAAAAAGAAGTTAGAATGATAAATCAAGATAAAGAAGAGGTAATCCTTTCAGCACTGAATGAGAGCCAGCGTGAAGCAGTTGAATATTGTTCAGGTCCATCATTAGTTATTGCTGGTGCTGGTTCTGGTAAGACGCGTGTGCTTACTTACAAAATTGCCTACCTGCTCAGTAAAGGTTTAGCTCCATGGAATATCCTTGCTCTTACGTTTACAAATAAAGCTGCAAGAGAGATGAAGGAGCGTATTGCACAGATAACGACTGCTGCAGAGGCACAACGCCTTTACATGGGTACTTTTCATTCTATCTTTGCACGCATCCTACGTCGTGAGGCTCAGGCTATTGGTTTTGGAAGTAATTTTACAATCTATGATGAAAATGACTCTCGCTCACTTATCAAGAGTATTGTAAAAGCCTTAGCCCTTGATGAGAAAACGTATAAGCCAGCTTCGGTCCATTACTCCATCTCAATGGCAAAAAACCATCTGATCACAGCTGCACAATATGCTGCAGACCGTGCTGCTATTGAACGCGATAGAAGTGCTCGTATGCCTGCAATATATATGATTTACAAGGCATACGAAGCAAGATGTCGTCAGGCAAATGCAATGGATTTTGATGATATCTTGCTTTACACCTTCTTACTCTTCCGTGATAACAAAGAGATTAGACAGAAGTACGCACAGCAGTTTGAGTATATCTTAGTAGATGAGTACCAAGATACGAACTATGCACAGGTGAGTATTGTTAGACAATTAGCCGAGGCACATCACCGTATCTGCGTCGTTGGGGATGACTATCAGAGTATTTATTCTTTTCGAGGTGCAAACATTGATAACATCCTTGACTTCCAGAAGAAGTTTGATGGTGTAAAACTATTTAAGTTAGAGCGTAATTACCGCTCAACACAACTCATCGTACAGGCTGCCAACTCGTTGATGAAACACAACAAACGGCAGATTCCAAAGGAGGTTTACTCAAAAGAAGCTGAAGGTGATAAGATTATCTATAAGCCTTGTTACAGTGATAGAGAAGAGTCAATGGTTGTTGCGAATGAACTGAAACGTATCAAACGCAAGGAAGATTGTGATTATAACAACTTTGCCATTCTATATCGAACAAATGCACAGAGCCGTTCTTTCGAGGATGAATTTCTTAAGCAAGGAATTCCATATAAGATTATCGGTGGACTTTCTTTCTATCAACGTAAGGAAATTAAAGATATTATCGCTTATTTCCGTTTGGTTTCTAACCCAAATGATGAGGAAGCGTTCCGTCGTATCATTAATTATCCGACACGTGGAATCGGTAATACTACAGTTCAAAAGATTATTGATTGTGCCCAGCGTAACGCTGTTTCTTTATGGGAAATAATCATCAACCCTATAGAATATGGATTAGATGTCAACAAGGGCACGATGACGAAGCTTTTTGCTTTTAAAAAACTCATCAGTGGTTTTATAAAAAACTTAGCTCTGAAAGATGCATATGAGCTTGGAAAGGATATAATTGAAGGGAGTGGATTAAGCGCTGATATTCGTTCAGGCAGTGAACCTGAAGACTTAGCTCGTCGAGAGAATCTTGAGGAGTTTATGTCGGCTATGCAAAGTTTCGTTGATGCTGGACGTGAGGAAGGACGTGAGGAGAATATCTACCTCACTGACTATCTTCAAGAAATAGCTTTATATACGGATGCAGACAAGAAAGACGATGATACACCAAAAGTAACATTGATGACAATTCACGCATCAAAGGGATTGGAGTTTTCAACCGTCTTTGTCGTTGGATTGGAGGAAAATATATTTCCAAGTCCAATGTCTGCAAATTCAAAATGCGAAATAGAAGAAGAGAGAAGATTACTCTATGTGGCTATTACTCGTGCTGAGCGACATTGTATTTTGACGAATGCAAAGAATCGTTTTCGCTATGGTTCCATGCAAGTGGACAACCCAAGTCGCTTCTTAAATGATTTTGACCCAGCATTGATTCATGTAGAAGATGACGGTAATAGTGTCTTTGGAAGTGAACGCCGTAAGATGCCTTGGGATGAGGATAATAGTTCAAGAAGTCCATGGGAACGTAATAGTTCGGGAGATAACTTCCGTAAGTATGAACCAAATAAGCCTTACACTGGTAGTAGACAGTGGGGGCAAGACCATCGTCAAATGGGGTCACGATGGCAGAATTCTAACCCTGTTGCAAGCCAGTTTAGGGCTGACCCAAAGCCAAAGATAACCGAACGCAAACGCCCTGAAGCCGCTGTAGATCCATTTTCTGAACGAACAAAACGCAGATTAATAGCAGAGGGCGGGAACTTTAAACGTTTGTCGTCTGCAATAACAAATGGTGGTAGAACATTATCATCAAATGAAACTTCATTATCTTCGGTTTCATCGGTAACTTCAATAGGCGAACTTAGTGTTGGTGTAACGATTGAACATCAACGCTTTGGTATCGGCAAGGTGTTAAACCTTGAAGGCTCTGGAGAAAATGCTAAGGCAACAGTTGAGTTCCGTAATGCCGGAACAAAGCAACTTCTACTCAAGTTTGCTAAGTTTAAGGTGATTGGATAGTAATAAAGTTAATGAGAAGACATAAGCCTATTCTATTCCTCTATACATCCTAATAAAATAGGCGGTCATAGTTGTTCGAACACTTATGATCGCCTATTATTATTTATGGTTATCGTCCACACATCTGTTTATAAGGACAATATTTACATATTTCAGTATTATCTGTTGGTGCAAAGGATATATTAGGATTATGAATTTCTTCAAGTTTCTCCGTTAGATTTCTAAAGAAATCCTCCTCATATACGGTGACATCGGTTATTTCCTCCTTATTGACTGACAGCACAGGAGTGTAATCTTCGCCACCAGCGTGTTGAATAAAGAGTAGAGCAGGGCTCACCGCACGATGATTAGGATTTTTTTTAGTATCGTTCGTTGCCTCTATAAGACTATAAAGCATTGCCTGCATAGTGTAGTCACTCTTCTTGTTTAAATGCTTAGCATCAAACATATCATCAACACATGATAGTGAATCTGCAACTTTTCCTCCCGTCTTGTAATCAACTACACGTAAGCGTGTGTTATTACTATCAAGATATATCTCATCCAAGCGGTCAATGACTCCACCTGTCTCTATTTGCTTCTCTAAACCTTCCACATTAATGGTCAATGAACGTCTAACAGGAAACTCATGACCTATCACGCGCAGTGGAGCAGTGCGTCGATCAATTCGTAATAACTGATGAAGATATTTTATGATTACCTCACGATTAATAAGTTGAAGTCCGTTGAGCTTTGGATGCTTTCTGCTGTCTTTCGGTTGATGAAAGAGTTCTGTAGCAAAAGCCTCATCAACAATATCATCCAATGTTAGTTCAGCATTCCCAGATGTCAGCGACTGTGTACTCCTACCTGTCTTCAACAAGTAATCTATGTTCTTTGCAGTAATAACTTCTCTTGGCAACAATCGCTCATACATAAGCTGTGCTGCCTTATGAAAGATATTACCAAACATTCTATTATCGACATCATCTACGTCGATTTCATCGAGTTCTTTTATACCGGCAATATACTTAAAGTAATACTTTAGTTGACAACCTATATATGTGTTAATTGCTGTTGGTGAGAAATAACTGATTTCATCGAGTCTTTTAAGTACCGCATCACTTTTCTCTACGACTTCTGCTTCACAACGCATTGGCTCTTGTCCTGCTTGTAAAGTTAGTCGATGAATTGGGTGATTCCATTCTACCATTAGTTGTAAAATGAAACGACTCATCTCACCGGTATGACTACCTTGCGTAGAATTATTATAAAGGAAGGTTACATCCTTTGCTCGCTGAATCATACTATGAAAGTAGTAGCTATATATGGAAACCTTATTATCTATTGTCGTTAAATCGTATGCCTTACGAATAAGATGAGGAATAAAGGAAGCATCATCAACTCCCTTTGGCATATTTCCTTCATTACACGAGAGCACAAGCACATGGTCAAAATCAAGATTACGCGTTTCAAGTACTCCCATCACCTGTACACCACGCGCTGGCTCACCATGGAAAGGAATGCTTGTAGAGCCAATAAGTTGCGTTAAAAGACGACGGAAAATAATCTTATCAGCTTCCAAATCTCCATTTGTCATCAACTCGAACAAACGAGTGAGTAACGTGTACATACGAAAGACAGACTCTTCAAAGAGCGGATCTTTGTCAGCTGCACCATTCATACCGATGAAACGGACAGTATCTGATAACCATTTTACTAAAGTTGGTAGATTCTGTTTATCGCTTGGATAGTATTCAAAGAGTGATCCTTCTTTTGGCTTTACATAGAATTGTCGGTCTCTATTCAATCGCTCGATGATTTCAGCTACTTCTGGTGTAAGATACTTTCCATAAGGATGACGTAATACTCTGTTTACATGATGAAGTCTGTAACTTTGCTCTTGGACAGAGTAACCTTCTGTTTGTAATGCCCAAAGCTGTGCAACCATCGATGCAATCGGAGTTTGTTGAAGAGGATAACCTGTTGTTACATTCAAAGTTTCTACATCATCAGGTATACAATGTATAACGGTCTGCAACAAGTGTTCATCACAAAGAACAATCGCAGTACGTTTACCATCTTTATATCTTTCATTCTCTCGTAACCACTCAGATATATACCGCGCTTGTAGATTTTCAGTAGGTGCAGAGATAACATTTATCACTTTCTCCTTACCTAAATTATCATACAATTCATCGTTATCATTAGGCAGCGCATTAGGGAATTTGTCAAGCCAACGACGAATATAGTTACCCGCTTCATTCGTTGGCTTCATATAATAACAATCGTAATCCCAATAGAAACTTGCCTTTTCCTCCTTTAAGAAGCGTCTAAAAAGTACTTGTTCTACCTTCTGAAGTACGTTGAAACCGATAAAAACATAGTGCTTATAATGTGTTTCTGCCTGCGACTTCTCTACCACATCACGATAAAGCATACCCTCGTATGCAAGTTTTTGATTTCTAAGCCTTTGATTAAAATTGTTATATATATCATTTAACTTAGACCAAAGGGTTATGAAACGCTCTCTAATACCCTCTGGATTATCGTCAAAATTAGCGAAGAAACGGCGTAATTCTGCTTTCTGCTCATCGCTAAGATAGCTAATATCATCTAATTCTTTTAGGTTACTTATATTAGAAAAAACCATCTCAGCATCTGCCATATTTTTATCGATATCATCGAAGTCAGCTAAGAGTAGTTGCCCCCAACCATAGAAGTGATCCAAAGTTTCATTTGTATTACCTGTAACCTCAATATAACTCTTATATAGGTCACAGATACTTTTAATAGGATCAGCAATAGTAAGGTCTGAATGTTGACGAAAGAAGTCAGATATGGTTATATATGCTGGACTCCATACTGGTCCATCAGCCAATCGTGCTAAAGCTTGATTCAAAAAGAGTGCAGCACGCTTATTAGGGAAGACAACAGCTATATGAGCCATGTCATTACCATATTTCTTCAGTAAATCGGCTGCTACGTGTTCGAGAAATGTATTCATAAATGTATATAAAAACTCTTGTTAAGGAAATAATGAAGTTGGCAATATAGGCTACTCACCGTTCAATGGAAGGAAAGGAGTTGGTACAATCTCATTTCTAACGACATACCAAATATAACCAGAAACCTTCTCATAACCCATACGCATAAGTAAATTCATATAGCGTTGTACCTGCTCGTGATATTCATCTCGTGGCTTACCAAACTTGAAGTCTACCACAATTATCTCCTTTCCATCGGTCATTACACGGTCGGGGCGATATT
>CAMUQM010000032.1 GCA_947095945.1 uncultured Prevotella sp. | reverse complement strand
TCCTGTCCCATACGCACAAGCGCACCGTAAACAGAAGAGTCACCATGTGGGTGATACTTACCAAGTACCTCACCGACAACGCGGGCACACTTCTTGTAAGGCTGGTTGCTAAAGTTACCGATACCGCGCATACCGAAGAGGATACGGCGGTGAACAGGCTTAAAACCGTCACGAACATCAGGGAGGGCACGTGCCACAATCACCGACATTGAGTAGTCGATGTAGGAGCTTTTCATCTCCTCCTCGATGTTGATCTTCATAATTCTGTCCTGATCAATTGTCTGATTTTCGTCCATTATATATTTTTTCTGTTATAAATTTCTATCACTTTAACGAGCTTATCCCCATAAGGCTAAAATTGCCCACAATAGCCTTTATTTCCTTTCTGAGCCGTTTTCGTACTTTTTCAAGGTGTAAAGATACGAACATTTTTTGATACCACAAAGGGCTTATAACGAAAAATTGTTATCAAGGTATATTATTTTAAAGCGTTAATTTCTTTTTAGGATTTACATTAAATCGCCATGGCAGGGATAAAATCACATATCGAGGAATGCTATTATTCCATGTTTCCGTCCTCTGCAGGAATAGGTAATCGTACTATCGCAACACTGTCTGATGTCATCAGGAACACTTTAGCCCCCAGTATTCCCTCTCCCGTCTATTATCAAGCACCCCTGCCTTGTACAGAGACAGCATCGTCATTTGCTTGCCCCACATTGCTGTAGAAAAGCAACATTAACGATAGGATTAGCCCGTTTCGCATAAGATGCTTTAAGATATAAGTTTATTTAATGATAAAGATTGTTCAAACTCAATGTCCATACCAAAGATAAATAATATCTTACAAAAAATAGAAGCTGGAAGTTGATTTCTAAGATAAACATTATTCATCAGGCATCGAGTTAAATATTAAATCAAATTTAATCTTTAGAGCCAAAACATATAGAAAGTAAAAATGTTAAGTTTTTTCCTTACTCTCAGATTTATTAAGGCTTAAATGCATTTGAATTAAGCCTTAATTGACTTCTTAAAGATGCCCTTTTGAGGTCTTACTAACGCCCTTTTGAAAGCTACCTAAGCACCTTTTCTGACACAACTTTATAACTACCTCATAACAAGACAGTTGTAAGAGTGATCAAAAAGGTGTTTTTTTGACCTTTGGGAACATAACATCTTAAGATATTATGTAAATAAAATTCATCATTTCTAAAGCGAATAAACAAGCAATAATATTAATTGCAAAATGATGGCTATTCTATCTAATTGCTGAGTGGAATAGAAATATCAGTTATGAAGTTCTAAGACATAAATATCTGCCCACACCGTCACATCAGCAATAACAGAACTACCCTCACGCTTAAAACGAAGAATATTGCTCGCTGGCTTGACTTGCTGCAACTGATAGCCATGCGACTGAAGCCCAGACACCAAAGCACGATAATACCCCTTATCCCAAAAGACAACCTGCAACGCTCCTCCCCTATCGTCAATGACTGCAAGGCTTGAATTATCCTTCTTAGCAAAGAGTCTGTAAAAAGGATGTTTAGATTGGTCAAAATCTGTGTTAGGACCGACATGCCACCCCCATAACTGACGAGATTCATCAACCACCAATTCTGCTGGTATCCGCCTAAGTCCATACTTACTGAAAAGATAAGGTGCAACAGCCCGCTTCCCTTTCTGCACCTGATATTGAAGTAATTCGAGCACAGGCAATGGAAGTAAAGGCAGATTCCCCTGCGCAGGTGTGCACAGAGGAATCAGTAAGAAAATAAGTTGAATGATTATTCGCTTCATGACAGTCCTTCCAACTCATTGAGCCAGTTGGTTGACATCGCATCTGATGGCATTCTCCAGTCACCACGTGGCGAAAGGCTCACGCTACCCACCTTTGGTCCGTCTGGCAAGCATGAACGCTTGAATTGCTGTGAGAAAAATCTACGGAAGAAGAGGCGCATCCAATGAAGAATAATTCCATCAGAATAAACACCACGGAAGGCATTCTGTGCCATCCAATAGATCTTTGATGGGCGGAAACCACAACGAAGAACGTAATAAAGGAAGAAATCGTGAAGTTCGTATGGCCCAACAAGGTCTTCTGTCTTCTGGGCAATATCTCCCTTTGCATCAGCAGGCTTCAACTCTGGAGAGATAGGAGTTTCCACGATGTCGGTTAATGTTTGACGAACATTTTCATCCTTAGTAGTATCGGCAGCATAACGCACAAGATATTGTGTTAGCGTCTTAGGAACACCAGCATTCACGGCATACATACTCATGTGGTCGCCATTATAGGTACACCAGCCCAAAGCCAACTCGCTGAGGTCGCCCGTGCCGATGACAAGTCCGTTCATTTGATTGCTTAAATCCATCAAAATCTGCGTACGCTCACGTGCTTGTGCGTTCTCATACGTAGAATCATGCACCTCCGGGTCGTGACCAATATCCTCAAAATGCTGCAAAACGGCGGCTTTAATATCAATCTCGCGAATTGTTATACCGAGATTCTCCATCAATGCCATCGCATTCTTATAAGTTCGTCCTGTTGTTCCAAATCCAGGCATGGTAACACCGACGATGCCCTTACGGTCAAGTCCAAGCTTATCAAAGGTCTTGACAACAACAAGCAAGGCAAGTGTAGAATCAAGTCCACCACTGATACCAATAATAGCTGACTTACAATTTATATGTACCAATCTCTTGGCTAATCCACTTACCTGTATGTTATAAATCTCATCGCAAGCATCCTGCATATTTTCTGTCTTAGGAATGAAAGGATGCTGGTCGAACTCTCGTGTCAGTGTAAACTCACGAGGATTGAGTGGAGGCTGACAATCAACATGTAAGGCGAGTTCACCAATCTGTCCAGTAATACCAGCTAATCCTGAAGCAACAGGACGTTGTGCGTTGACAAAGGTACTATTGGTGCGACGTTCACCACGAAGATTCTCTACATCAATCTCAGAGATAACAAGCTGTGGATCAAGCTGGAAACGCTCTGACTGCTTAACAAGTGAACCATTCTCAAAAATCAACGCATTACCACCAAAGGCAACATCCTGCGTACTCTCACCGAAACCACTACTGCTATAAACATATCCGCTAATGGTACGTGCACTTTGCTGAGCAAGGAGCGACTTTAAGTAAGCATGCTTACCAATGAGTTCATCACTTGTAGAAAGGTTGAAAATAATCTCTGCACCTGCCAGCGCAAGATGATTGCTTGGTGGTGTTGGTGCCCAGACATCTTCACAAATTTCAATAGCAAAGGTTGCGCCCTCTGATGTACGGAAAATCTGTAACTCTGGTGTCACAAGAATATTGTTTCCTGCAAAAAGAATATGCTGCGGACGAAGGTCTTGTGAAGATGCAAACCATCGTTTCTCATAAAACTCGCTGTAATTAGGTAAGAAAGTCTTAGCCACAATTCCTAAGAGTTTTCCTTGTTGAATAACCAGCGCACAATTAAGAAGTAGCGCACCCACAGCAACAGGTGCACCGACTATGACTGTTATATCCAACTGACGAGTAAAATCAAGCAATTCGACAACTGCCTGCTCCGTATCGTCCAATAACAACTGTTGCTGAAAAAGGTCCTGACAAGTATAACCCGTCATTGAAAGCTCTGGGAAAACAATAATCTCTACTCCCTGCCCTTCGGCAATGGCTATTTGCTTCTCAGTTTCTATAAGGTTGAACTTTGTATCTGCAACCTTCACTGCAGGAATGGCTGCAGCAACCTTTATAAGTCCATGTTTCATATAGAATCCATTTTTATTTAATTGTTACCTGCGTAGCTCCATAGCCGTATTCACGGAAAGAAGCATCCTGATAAGAATAATGCTTGTATTTATAGTTAAGTTCGTGGATAATAGCATGGCGCAATACGCCTTCGCCCTTTCCATGAATAAAGATGAGCTTCTTGCCTCGATGCGCCTTATATTGATTAAGCGTACGACGGAAAGTATCTAACTGATATTCAAGAATATCGGCTGCTGTCATACCCGCTGTTGTCTCAAGCAATTCATCGGCATGAAGGTCTATGATAATTTTATCATCGCTGAGAATCTGCTTTGCTGGCTTCTTACGTTCAAATTTATAACGTTTGGCAAGTTCGTCTGTCTTCTTGTCAATCTCTTCTTCTGACAGACGGCTTGGTGACGAATAACCCACCTTCAACTTCTCGGTGGCTTCGTCCTCACCTTTCCTTGTTAAAGGTTCAAACATCGGATGTTGAACCATCTTATCCTTCTCAATCAACGTATATAGCAACGTTGGCTGCTCAAAGAAAACACTCTCGTGGAAAGTATTAAGCTTGTAGAATTTTACAGCATCAATCTTCACCTGAATGTCACAAGTTGGCTTGAGAACAAAAGGTTTATCCTTCTTATAACTGTGAAGCTGAACACATCCCTGCAACATATCGTTGAGGTCCGCAAGCGTGAAGTCCTCTATTAACAACTTCATATTTGGCTCTAACTCTCCCACAGCCTTCAAAACCCACTTATCTTCCTGCTTTAAGGCGTATGAGAAATGAACATAATAGTTTGAATCGTTGACAAGATACGACTTAAAGTGTGTCGTCGTGAGATTCTTTATATCTGTTGGTGTAAATGCTAAATAGACAGACAATTCGTCGCCACCCACACGTTCTCTTACTGGTGCTTCAAAATTTATGGAAGGGTCATCATTTGGTTCAATGTCTGCATCAACATCACGCCAATCTCCCCCTATTTCCTCTTCTTCAGCTCCCGAAGCTGTCAATCGTTGCTTAATGCTACGATTGTCCTCACCTTTCTCCATCTTGCGTTGCTGCTGGTCAATTCGCAGTTTTGCACAATCGGTAGCGGCATCCTCTACAACAACAACCTCGCTGGCTACTGTTGGAATCTGAAAACCATCTTCATCTTCGACCAAGACTATTTTGCCTTTGAATCCAGCGATGACACCACCGCCTGTAGAACTCAAAAATCTAACTTTATCTCCTATTTTCATCTTTTTTCTTCTTAATGTTTATAAAGAATGCAACCAATATCTTATCAATTAGCTGCATTTCCCCTCTTTTAAATGCATAATCTATAAATAAGATTTATAAATCCTCACGCTGAGGAAATAATACTATGGTATCAATAATGAAGAATCTCCATAGCTAAGGAAGCGGAAATCATGGCTGAGAGCATAGTCATAAACCTTGCGCCAGTCTCCCTTAACAAAGGCACTTACCAAGAGCAACAACGTTGATTGTGGCTGATGGAAATTTGTAACAAGCGCCTTAACAATCTTGTAAGTATAACCTGGAGCAATGATAATCTGTGTACTTGAATGTAACACGTTTAATCCGTCTTTATCCAAATAAGCAAGTAAATGACGAATAGAATCCTCTGCAGTTATCACCTTACCATCCACTTCTACCAGTCCCTCTGCATTATGTGGTAAATCGTATGGCTCCCATTGATTGACATGAAGGTCCTTCTCTATCGTGTTTGGAGATGACACCAGCTTTACCCCCATATAATAAAGACTTTCCAATGTTCTTACACTCGTTGTTCCAACAGCAACAGCATGACAGCCATGCTTTAGTAGTTTCTCCAAGGTCTGACGACGAACAACAACAAACTCTGTGTGCATGCTGTGTCCCTCAATCTCATGACTCTTAACAGGTTTGAAGGTTCCAGCACCTACATGAAGCGTGAGTTCCTCACGATCAACACCATGTTCATCCAAAGCCTTCAGCACTTTATCGGTAAAATGAAGTCCTGCTGTAGGTGCAGCCACAGAGCCCTTAATCTTTGAATATACTGTTTGATAAGTTTCCTTATCACTTTCCTCTGTTGCACGATTAAGATATGGAGGAATTGGCAATTCTCCCACAGCTTCAAGAATTTCAGCAAATGATATGTTTGTATTATCCCACTCAAAGTGAATCCAATGATTTGTTCCACCAGCTTGTTCTTGAATCTTACTGCGATCCATTGTTGCTGTAAGAGTCAACTTTTGCCCCTTAATTTCAAATGCACGCTTCAATGCTCCTTCCTTCCATTTCTTAAGGTTGCCAACCATACAAAGCCACGCACACTCATGATTTGTTTGAAACATCAATTCGTAATCCGTTGGCTGTGCAGGTTCCATAAGGAAGACCTCTATAAGTGCTCCCGTTTCTTTACGGAAGTGCATACGTGCCTGAATGACTTTCGTGTTATTGAAAACCATCAAAGCACCTTTAGGCAAATATTCAGGAAGATTATAAAAAATGTCCTCCGATACTTCTCCATGCTTATAAAGCAAAAGCTTACTATGATCGCGCTCTGCTAATGGAAACTTGGCGATGCGCTCATCGGGAAGAGGATAATTGTAATCAGAAATGCAAATATGTTTTGTTTCTTCAGACATAATTTTAATTATATAGATAAGACGGCAGTAAAAGCCGCATAAATAAATGACAATATAAGTATACTGATAACAACGTCAATATCAGCGAAACTGTAACCTGTTCGCGTATATCTCGTCGATATATAGTGCAATTTGTCACTAAAACGAATATAAATGCGAAGGTATAAAAAATAAATGAAAACAGCGACACTTGAGCCAAATATCATTCCAACAAGTACATCAGAAGGATAATGAACGCCAAGATAAGGACGTGTCAGAGATACCATAATGCTCCATGCTATCATTAAAATAGACAAAATACGATCACGTACCAATAAACAGAAGAATACAGCAATAACAAAAGCATTTGCTGTATGGGAAGAAAAGAAGCTATAGCCATCAGCCATATAATGGTTTACTGCTACAACAACTCCTTGCAAGTCAGGATTGCTAAGGGGACGAGGTCGAGCGATAAGAGGCTTAACAACACCAAGATTAATACCATTTACGATGAGTAGACCCAAAGCCACAGCACCGACAACAAGCATTATCTTCTGCCAGTTCTCATTGTTCTTTATTACCAGATAAAGCAAAGATGCATAAAGAGGTATCCACGTATAAGCATTGGTCATTGTGAGAACAAAATAATCAATAAAAAGATTATCGCCTCCATTAAAAGCGAGTAAAAGTGATCTATCAAATTCTCTCAAAACGTCTAAATTCATCGTTTCTTAATTACTTTTGCTGTCCGAAAAAACTTAATTAGCAAACTATTAATTGCAAAATCTCTTTTTGATTAGATAATAGCATCTTGTCGTTGGAAAAACAAGATTCTAACCATATAAGATTACTCTGCTTTTAGTAGTACCAAAGCCCTCTAATAACAATCTGACTCCATTCCTACAGCACCATTGGTGTTTACCATCAGCACCATCGGTGCTTGCCACCAGCACCACACGTGATGAGTAAAAAGACATCGGCAAGAAAAAGGAAAAAAGAATCTTTATTATTGTGTATATCGTAAGACACTAATAGCAGTCTTGAATGAAAATGGTTTTCTTCCTGAGTTCAACAGTTGTTATATGACAAAACATCTGAATAGCAAAGACTTAAATAGCTTCTACATTATCAGCTTTAATCCAGCCCTGACGACCATCACTTAATTTGATTTCTGTCCATTGACTCATGCTGTTATCCGTGATTCTAACTTTAGAACCTTCATGTAAAATAAAGGCTTCAGCAGACTTCTGATCAGGTGTCTTTCTCACAACCGCAGAAGGAGTCATGATAATACCATGAGATTTTGAATCCAACAAATACACCTGCTGTATTGCAAAGAATGTATTGATAATAAAGAAAAGGAAAAAGACAGGTAATACCACCTTCGATACCTTTCTTAGAAACTCAATCTCAACAAACAGATAGACAACAAGTGCTAAAAGTGAAATAAACAAACATACAAGACTGAGAATTGCCCACTTATCAACACTCAAGAAATTAACTAAAGTCTTATACCATGTTACAAAAAACATCTCTGGCTCTGGAGTTAAATTATCAATTGTCTTTGATTGTGCCAACTGAAGGTTGAAACGGATATCTTCGTCACTTGGCGCAAGACGTTGTGCACGTTCATAAGAGAGTACAGCATGAGGAATATTATCAAGGCGATAATAGCTATTGCCAAGATTATAATATAAGGCTGCAGATTCTTCCTGCTGTAGCAATTTCTCATATCCCTTAACAGCTTGCATGTAATTACCTTTTTGATAAAGTTTATCTACATCCGCCTTTGTTTGTGCTGACAATTGCAAAGAGAAGATAGACATACAGAAAACTAAGAAAAAGAGAATGAACGTCTTCTTCTTAGAAGGCTTTAATTTCTTTACAGCCTCCTCCATATCAGCTATAGCCTTCATTGCTGCATCAAGTGTTCGTTTCATATTACCTTTCTCGTCACCAGGAGCATAACGCTCAAATTCACATTCATCAATAGCAGAAATATATTTATCAATGACCTCATAAGGCACATTAATCTTACTAAAATGCTCACTAATATTATCACGTGATAATAGCTCAACAGGAAGATTGAGTTTATCACTCGCATAACCCCACAATGTCTTCAAAACCTCATCATAGAAGTCGAGATTTTTATTCTTCAACATCAAAAGTTCTGCTGCATGTAAACGGCTGGAAGCTATACGGTTCGCATTCTTTCCACGTTTCAAAACCACATCTACACTATGTGCAAAACGGTCACGATAATAGAATGAAAGGATACCACCTGCTCCTAAGAGTAAAATAAGAATGATATAGTATGCCACAGAACCAAAGAAAAAAATACCGACCTTATCAAGTGAGCTATCTCCTTGCTTCAATGGTAATATATCTTCGTTTGGTAAATCCACTGACAGAATATCTTTTGATGTGCCTTCACCTCTTGAAACCTTCAACTCCATAGAAGAAGTCTGAAGTGTAACATATTTCTTCTGTGATAAATCATAGTAACAGAACTTTACAGGAGGAATAGCAACAAGTCCTTCTTGATGAGGAATTACTACTTGGTCAAACACAATATTACCCTCTGCACCCTTTGTCGTTAACAGAGTCTTATCGGTTTTCTTTACATCGAATGCTTCAAATCCCTTAGGAATCTGAATAATTGGCTTCTTAATCAACTTCAAGTTTCCTGCTCCACTAACAACAACTCGGATAGTAATAGGATTACCTGCTTTCACCTCCTTTTTGTTTAGCTGTGCGGAAAGATTAAAATGACCTACACCACCAGAGAAATCAGCAGGACGACTTGGTAATGGTAACACCTTAATTGCTAATCCAGGTGCTATAATATCTTTCTTGAAACTTGTACTACCATCATCAATACCAAAAGCTTCAAAAGGATTAAAAGTATTGGATACTTGAATGACACCATGGAATGTCAATGGTGGAACCTGCAATGTTCCAGTCATTTGTGGATACATTACATATTGGCTCCAAGTAACACAATTATATAAACGCTTGCCTATACGCTCTTTATGGAAAGTCTTTTGTTGTGGTAAATCAACTTCTTGTACATGAAAACCAACTAAATCAGGCATTTTACCAATAAGCTGGCGTAAATTCTTTGTTGTATAAACCTTATAGGTAAGAAGGACTGGCTCCTGTTCGTAAACAGTAGTCTTATTTGCACTCACTTTGATGAACAAGTCATTTGCTGTAATCTTAGCAGTTGCCGCACGAGGATCGTTACGTGAATCATAGTATCCACCACTTGTTGTACCGTGAGAACCAGTCGTAGCAATAATTTTCACTGGTGTAGATGCAAGCTCCTGATCATTCACAAATATATGAGCAGGTCCAATACTTATATTTCCTTTCTTAGTTGCTATAAATACATAAGTAAAAGAAACAGAAGAAGAGCTACTTGCATGCCCATCTATGAATTGATAATTAGATTGTGAAGAGGTCGCGGGACCAAACACTTTCTCAAGTCCACTTGATAATTTACCCAATTGAAATCTACGAACATCTTGGGTATATACGACGTACTCAACCTGAAATTCCTCTCCTACTGTCACTTGTTTAGGTGCAGCCACCCGAACACGTTGTGCTTGTAAAAGACAAACACTCATTAGAGATAGAAATAAAATTATATATCGTTTCATAACTTCAATATTACCAGTTCTTATCAAGTTTTTTATCAGAAGGCTGGCGCATTACTCTTGACAAACGCTCTTGAGTCTCTTTTTCTTGCTGTTTAACAGCATTGAGAAGTTGCTCAGCATTATCTTTGCTCATCCCTTGATTATCTTTCTCTTGTTTATTTTTTTTATTATTCTTTTGATTCTGATTCTGAGATTGATTCTTTTTCTTGTCTTTATCCTTATCAGATTTATTTTTATCCTTATTTGATGATTGCTGATTTTGTTGCTGTTGTTTCTGCTTACGCTTACACAACTCTAAGTTATATCGAGCATTCTTATGATTAGGATTACTACGCAAGGCTTTTTTATAAGCTTCTATAGCTTTTGCATAGTCTTGTTCGTCTTGGAAAATAGTTCCTAAATTATTATAACTACTTGATAAACGAACAGGGTCTTTCTCTAATTTAGCAGCATTCTCATAGAGTTTTTTTGCTTCATCGTTCTTCTTCTGCGCTTGTAGACTTCTTCCCAGATTATAATTAGCAATCGCATTATTTGCATCTTTATCAACTGCTTTACGATAGAGGATTTCTGCTTGCGCATAGTTCTTTGAAGAGAAAAGTTTATTTCCCTCTCTGATAAGTTGATTAGATGTTTGTCCATTAACACCAACAAACACCGACAACAGACATATTATGATATAAAGTCGTTTTACCATACCTTTACCAACGTCTTTTTCTTTCAAGTAATAAGACATCCGCAATCAACAGTATTACAACCAACAATGCCAAAGCTTGGAACTGTTCATCAAAGTCGCTATAAACGACATTGTTGATTTTACCTTTCTGCAATTTACTAAGTTCTCTACTCAATACAACATCCGCAGTACTACTATTATTGACATGAAGATACACACCATGTCCAGCAGTAGCAATCAGCTTGCACATATCCTCATTAAGGCGTGTTATCACAAGTTCTCCATTTGAACTCTTCAACTCGCTTCCATCAGGCATAGGAATTGTGGCACCTTCTTTTGAACCAATACCCAAAATAAAGACTTTAATCCCCTTACTTTGCGCTTGCTTAGCCATTTCTTCTGCGCCGCCTTCATTGTCTTCACCATCAGTTATCAGGATAATTGCCTTTCCAACTTTTGAGTTAGGTGTAAAACTATTCATTGAAAGCTGAAGGGCTTTGCCAATATCAGTTCCCTGTGTTCCAATTAATGAGGGATTAATATTATCCAAAAACATCTTGGCTGAAACATAATCACTTGTTATTGGAAGCTGAACGAAAGCATCACCCGCAAAGACAATCAATCCTATCTTGTCTTCACTAAATTTATTCATCAAGTTTTCAACCAACAACTTGCTCTTTTCTAAACGAGAGGGCGCAACATCCTCAGCCAACATGGAATTACTGATATCAAGTGCAATAATCGTCTCTATACCTTCTCTCTCTTTATTAGTAGCTATCTTACTACCAACCTGTGGACGAGCCACAATCAGGATAAGGAGTAACAACACTAATTCTACTAACACAAATTTAACCCACCCTCTCTTCTGACTTGTCATTGGAGAAAGTTGATGTATAAGTGTAGGGTTCCCAAACTTTGCCATTCGTTGCTTACACTTACGAATGGAATATAAGTAGATAGTTACTGACAAAGGTATCAGTAATAACAACCACAGATATATGGGACTATCAAATCTAAACATTCTTCAACTAATCTTGTTAAACAAGCAAACATCTATTGTAACAGCTGAATAAAAGCTTTATGGCAATCGTCTAAAGACGGTCCAACGAAGCAATAACTCTAAACAGAAGAGTAATAAAGCCAACCACGTAAAAGGCATATAAGCCTCATGTAAATAGTCGTATGACTTCATGCTCATCTTTGTTTTTTCAAGTTTATCAATATCCTGATAGATTTTTGATAACTCTGCCTGACTTTGTGCTCTGTAAAATTCTCCATCTGTTGACGTTGCAATATCTTGCAATGTATTATAATCAATGGCACCTATATCCTCTCCAGTTTCTCTGCCTAAGCCAATCGTATAAACTCTAATACCAAACTTCTTTGCTATTGCAGCAGCAGTCATTGGAGAGATAGAACCAACATTATTACTACCATCAGTTAACAGGATAACAACTTTACTCTTAGCTTTAGAATCTTTTAAGCGACTAACAGAGTTCGCTAATCCCATACCAATAGCAGTACCATCTTGCATCAAGCCATTCGTAACCAAATCTGTACGAACATTATGAAGAAGATTCAATAACGCAGCATGATCAAGTGTCATTGGACATTGCGTAAAGGCTTCGCCAGCAAAGATTGTAAGTCCAATATTATCATTTGGACGACTACTGATAAACTCAGAAGCTACTTCCTTAGCAACCTCCATACGGTTAGGGAAAACATCCTCAGTCAACATACTTGCTGAAATATCCATTGTCAGCATGATGTCAATTCCCTCAGTATCTTTGTTATTCCAAGCATTATAAGTTTGAGGACGTGCCAAGACTATAACTACTAATACGTAGACTATACAACGCAAAGCCATAGGGAGATGAATCAATTTCACCTTCCAACTTTTAGGGGCATGCTGATAAGCGAAAGTATCGCTCATCCTCATGGTTGGTTCTTTTCCTTTACCACGAAGAAAATACCATAATAAATAGGGTATTAGCAAAAGTAGTAAAAGGAGATATCCACTATTGGCAAATTCCATTTCAATAATTCTATTTATATCACATCAAAAGCGCATAGGCTTCAGACGCAGCGTAAAGAAGTAAAGCAATAGATGCTACGACGAGCAATCCTATAGAAAGCTTTATAATCTTATGTGAACGAGTATCTTTTACGTCCTCCTTTGGTTCAATAACAACCACAGAAGGCTCATCTATCTTTGTATTATCAATAAAGCGAACAATACTGTCAAAACAAAAGTCCATGTAAGTTGCATCAGTTGAATATTTAGCAAACTTCACAAGATCAACAGTATTGAAAACAACTCTTAAGTCAGCAATATAAGAAGCATCACATACGTTATCCATGCTTTCCAATATCTCATGAGAGGTCATTTCCAAAGCATTAATGTTAAAACGCTGTGAAATATATGTTCTTAGGACATTTGTAATATCAGTATAATAAGCCTTCTGCTCCTCATACGACATTTTATTAGCAGCTATTTCAGTAAGATTATGCTTTGCCTGTTCATAAATGGATAACACTCGTGTCTTCTTAGGTTTCCAAGTATGATTATTGTGACGAATTCTTCTATAAAAAAAGAAGGCTATACCTATAAGAATAAGTGCAAGTACCACTAATAATATTACAGGAATCCATTCTCTCCATGAGAAAGGAACCTTTTGTACGTCATCAGGTGGCATCGGTGTGTTCTTTACCGTATCAACAGGAATAGATTGAACGTTTAATGCAACATTACCTGTCAGCTTAGTTTCACCACCGATAATAACTTTCTGTGCTGGAATTGTATAACGCTTAGCATCCCATGCAGTAATAGTATATATACGTCTAATTCTTAACCTATCATTTGCATCTGCTGTGTCTGTCTGCGTACTAAGTACTTCTATATTAGGGACAATCTCTTTCTTATTGTTGTATTCTGGAAAAGAAATCTTTGTCCCCTTAGGTGCATATACAGTAATGAAATAGTGTGAACGTCCACCTATCAAAATCTGAGTAGAATCCACACTTGCCGTTACCTGTACCTGCGCATGGCTTACAACAGCCAGGATAAGCAATATAAGTATAACAATATATTTTCTCATCGATTTCTCTTTGAAAACAACGTCATCAACATCTTTACATAGTCATCATCCGTTGCTATAGCTACACTATCTACATGACTCTGACTTAACATTTCATGTAGATGCATTTCACGTTCCTCCCAATACTTATTATGTTCTTTCCGCAAACGAATATCATGTGTGTCAATATACATTTCATGTCCCGTCTCAGCATCTACAACCTTCATTAAACCAACATCAGGCATTTCTTTTGCTCGAGGATCATAGACTTGAATTGCTACTACATCATGTTTTTTATTAGCTATTCTAAGTTCTTGACTAAAATCCTTACGAGTATAAAAATCACTGATAACAAAAGCTGTACAGCGGCGCTTCATTACCTTATTAAGGTATTCAAGACTTACGCCAACATTCGTTTTCTTGCTATTAGGAGTAAAAGTAAGCATCTCACGAATAAGATAAAGAATATGCTTACGTCCTTTCTTCGGTGCAATATACTTCTCTATATGATCCGAGAAAAAAATCACACCAATCTTGTCATTATTTTGAATGGCAGAAAAAGCTAAGGTGGCAGCTATCTCTGTTGCACACTCACGTTTCAATAGACCTGAGGTGCCAAAATCAAGCGATCCGCTAACATCTACAAGCAGCATCACTGTTAACTCACGCTCTTCCTCAAAGACCTTAACATAAGGTCGATGAAAACGGCCAGTTACATTCCAATCAATATCTCGAACATCATCACCATATTGATACTCGCGTACTTCAGAAAAAGCCATACCACGCCCCTTGAAGGCAGAATGATACTGCCCCGCAAAGATATTCTGGCTTAGTCCTAAGGTCTTGATTTCAATCTTACGGACTTTCTTAAGTAATTCAGTAGTATCCATAGAATATGATGAGAATGCTTCTTAAACTCTTCTAAGAATATGAAGGGAGATTAAGGCACCTGAACTTTGTTAATAATCTCACTGATAATCTTCTCTGTTGTAAGATCAGTTGCTTCTGCTTCGTATGACAAGCCAATTCTATGACGAAGTACGTCATGTGCAACCGCACGAACATCTTCAGGGACAACGTAACCACGATGCTTGATGAAAGCGTATGCACGACTTGCCTTTGCAAGATTGATACTTGCACGTGGACTTCCACCAAA
>CAMUQM010000031.1 GCA_947095945.1 uncultured Prevotella sp. | reverse complement strand
GGAAAATCAAACTAACAAGAAAGGAACCTTGGTGGCAATTATCACCATGATGTTCCTGTTTGCTATGATCTCTTTCGTCACCAACATGGCTGCACCATTCGGTACAATCTGGAAACAGCATTACGAGTGGGCTGGTATGATGGGTAACATGATGAACTTTGCTGCTTACCTCTTCATGGGTATTCCTGCTGGTATGATGATTACAAAGCATGGTTACAAGAAGACTGCACTTATCGCCTTGGCACTTGGTTTCTTTGGTATTGGCATCCAATACATCTCAAGTACAATGGACGGAAACGCTATCAGTACATACATAGTTTATCTGCTTGGTGCCTTCGTTTGTGGTTTCTGCGTTTGTATCTTGAATACCGTAGTAAACCCAATGCTGAACCTTCTTGGTGGTGGTGGTAACCGTGGTAACCAGCTCATCCAGACTGGTGCATCATTGAACTCACTCGCAGCTACATTGACTCCAATGGTTGCAGGTTCTATGATTGGTGAGATTACTAAGAGCACATCACTCAAGGTTGTAACTCCATTGTTGCTTATTGCCTTAGTTATCTTTGCAGCTTCATTTGTTATCGTTTGGTTTACACAGTTGACAGAGCCTGAGACAGAGAAGTCTGATGTTGTTGGTGGTATCAAGGGTGCATTAGGCTATCGCCAGTTGCTACTCGGTATCATTGCTATCTTCTTCTACGTAGGTATTGAGGTTGGTATTCCGGGTCAGCTTCTGTTCTACCTTAGCCAGCCAGTTGCAGAAGGCGGTGTACTCGGTAGTGCAGCCATTGCAGGTCTTATCGCAGGTATCTACTGGTTGTTGATGCTCGTTGGTCGCTTCGTAAGTGCTTTCATCAGTGGTAAGGTTTCTTCACGTACACAGCTTACAGTAACATCAGCTTTAGCACTCGTGCTTCTGATTGTGGCTATATTCATGCCAGAAGCAAGCAAAATGAGCCTTACTATTCCTAATATTGCAGAGAGCACATGGATTGAAGCTGAGGTTCCTACAAAGGTATTACTCATCATCCTTTGCGGTATCTGTACATCAGTAATGTGGGGTGTTATCTTCAACCTCGCAACTGAGGGTCTTGGTAAGTACACAGCTACAGCTTCAGGTCTCTTTATGACCATGGTTGTTGGTGGTGGTGTAATGCCATTGATTCAGAACATTATGGCTACAAAGTTAGGCGACATTCAGAGCTACTGGCTTGTTGTGGGTATGTTAGCATACATGCTCTTCTACGCTTTGATTGGCTCACATCCTTCTAAGAAGGCTTAAACAGATATCTTTATAATGGCAGGCACTACGCTTGCCATTATATCGAGATAATTCAATTATATCCTAACAATCATTTAAAACATTACTAACATGGACATAGAATTCGTAAGAAGTCGTTTTATTAAGCATTTCGATGGCAAAACTGGAAACATCTATTTCTCACCCGGACGTATCAACCTCATTGGCGAGCACACAGACTACAACGGTGGTTTCGTATTCCCGGGTGCAGTAGACAAGGGCATCATGGCAGAGGTTCGTCCTAACGGCACGAACACTGTAATGTGCTACTCTATCGACCTCAAGGACCGTGTAGAGTTCAAGGTTGACGACCCAGAGGGTCCACGCACAACATGGGCACGCTTCATTTATGGTATGGTACAGGAGTTTAAGGCGCTTGGTGTTGACGTAAAGGGTTTCAACATTGCTTTTGCTGGTGATGTGCCTCTCGGTGCAGGTATGAGTTCATCTGCCGCTATGGAGAGCTGCTTCGGATGTGCATTGAACGACTTGTTCGCTGATAATAAGATTTCAAAATGGGACATTGCACTCGCAGGTCAGGCTACAGAGCACAAATATATCGGTGTGAACTGTGGTATCATGGACCAGTTTGCAAGCGTATTCGGTCAGGAAGGCAAGCTGATGCGTCTTGACTGCCGCAGCCGTGAGTTCGAGTATTTCCCATTCAACCCACAGGGTTATAAGCTCGTTCTTGTAAACTCAAAGGTTAAACACGAACTCGTTGGTAGCCCATACAACGATCGCCGCAGAAGCTGTGAAAACGTTGTTGCTGCCATTGCTGAACAGTTCCCAGAGAAGAAGTATGAGACACTTCGTGATGCTAACTGGGACGAGTTAGAGGCTGTTAAGGACAAGGTAAGTGCTGAGGATTACCAGCGTGCACACTTCGTTCTCGGTGAGAAAGAGCGTGTCCTCGCTGTTTGTGATGCACTCGTTGCAGGTGACTATGAGACTGTTGGACAGAAGATGTACGAAACACATCACGGACTTAGCAAGGAGTATGAGGTAAGCTGCGAAGAGCTTGACTTCCTCAACGACGTTGCAAAAGAGAATGGCGTAACTGGTTCTCGTATCATGGGTGGTGGCTTCGGTGGTTGTACCATTAACCTCGTTAAGGACGAATTGTATGACAAGTTCATCGCTGACGTAACTGAGAAATTCACAGCGAAGTATGGTCATGCTCCTGAGGTTTATCCTGTGGTTATCAGTGAAGGTTCTCACAAGGTTTGCTAAAAACCTAATGGCATCTAACAAGGTGTCACTTTCATTGATACTTAATTAGCATAAGGGCTGAATTCTTTATAAGTAATTCAGCCCTCATCTAAAAATAAAAAGTATAAATACAAGAAGTAATATAACACAAGAATAACCCTTAAACTCTTATACATAACAGAAAAAATTATTACTACGCAACCAAGAAACAATTACAATTTTACATCTCTAATCAAAACCTACAACATGAATAAATACTATAAAGGAGAACCCAAATTATTTGTTTCAGTCGATTGCATCGTACTGGGATTTGAAAACAAAAAGTTACAACTACTCGTTGGTAAACGTAAGGTTGAACCATACAGCGGCAAATTATCTCTCTATGGTGGATTCGTTAGAGAAGATGAGAGCTTAAAAGAAGCTGCTAACAGAGTACTCTTCCAATGTACAGGTATTAATGACATTTATATGCGACAGGTGGGAGCCTTCGGTGAAACCGACCGTGACCCGGGTGATCGTGTTATTTCAATCGCCTACTGTGCGCTCATCAATGTTTCTGACTATGACCATAAGCTATTAGAAGAGAATGATTTACAATGGGTTGACATCAATAAATTACCAGAGCTATATGGTGACCATATTGAGATGGTAAAGATGGCATTGAGCCAACTCCGTAAGCTTATCAACAAAGACCCACTCGGTTTCAATCTTCTTCCAGAGCTCTTCACACTCACACAGCTTCAGAATGTCCACGAAGCGATTATGGGTGTTGAAATCGATAAGCGCAACTTCCGTAAGCGTATCAAACAAATCGACTTCATTGAGAAGACTAAGTTCATTGATAAGATTACAAGCAAACGTGGTGCTGCATTGTACCGCATCAACAAACAAGTATATTCAGATGCCTCACTATAACCATTATATAGTAAGGTTAACGATATAAGTGTTTAGCTAAGATAAAATATAAAAGGGTATATCGAATGTAAAAACGTCATTGACGAACATTCTGATATACCCTTCTTATTATAGAATTATCCATCAATTGCTGTTTCTCTTGTGGCTGATAGCATACTTACGTCCCCACAAGATGACTGGTGCTAACGTCCAGCACCAATCGTGCGGAGCCTCCGCACAATAGGTGCGAGGCGTTAACACCATTATAAAAGGAGGATAAAAAGAGGCAAAAAAGAGAAGAAAAAGACACCATCCACAAGTAAAACTATTTGTAGCAAAACAATGATAGAACTTCAATAAAATAGACCTAAAACACCCATTCCCCCAACGAAACAAAGCAAAGCAAATATTATACTGTGGGCATTTTTCAATATTTTCTTAAAATAGTAAGTTCAATATTTTGATGTCTCCATATTTATCTTTATATTTGCATTATAAATTAAAAATCCTATCTATTTATGAATGACAAGAAATTGATGAACAGAGCAGCGGATAACATTAGAATTCTCGCAGTTTCAATGGTTGAAAAAGCTAAATCAGGTCATCCCGGTGGAGCTATGGGTGGTGCGGACTTTATAAACATCCTTTTCTCTGAATTTCTCGTCTTTGACCCAGAACAGCCTGAGTGGGCAGGACGTGACCGATTCTATCTTGACCCTGGTCACATGTCACCAATGCTTTATTCAGCATTGACTCTTCAGAGAAAGTTCACAGTTGATGATATTAAACAATTCCGTCAGTGGGGCTCAATTACTCCGGGACATCCTGAAAGAGACATCGCACATGGTATTGAAAACTCTTCAGGTCCACTTGGGCAAGGTCATGCCTATGCTGCTGGTGCAGCCGTAGCAGAGAAGTTCCTTGAAGCACGCCTTGGCAGCACAATGATGCAGCATAAGATTTACGCCTACATCTCTGACGGTGGTATCCAAGAAGGTATCAGCGCAGAAGTAGGACGCTTAGCAGGAAATTTGGGTCTTAACAACCTCATCATGTTCTACGATGCCAATGACATTCAGCTTTCAACTGAGTGTGGTGTAGTGATGTCTGAGAATACAGCAATGAAGTATCAGGCATGGGGTTGGAACGTTTTGAAGATTGATGGTAACGATCCAGACGCTATCCGTGAGGCACTTGTTGCTGCTAACAAGGAAGAGCGCCACCCAACTCTTATCATTGGTGAGACCATCATGGGTAAGGGTGCTTTACAGGCAGACGGTAGTAGCTACGAACATAGCATTAAGACACACGGTGCACCACTTGGTGGTGATGCCTATACAAATACAGTAAAGAATCTTGGTGGTGACCCAGAGGACCCATTCAAGATTTTCCCAGAGGTACAGAAGCTCTACGATGACCGTGCAGCAGAACTCAGAAAGATTGTTGCAGAACGTCATGCAGCTGAAGCAGCTTGGGAGAAAGAGAACCCAGAGAAGGCAGCACAAATGCATGAGTGGTTCTCTGGCAAGGCTCCAGAGATTGATTGGAGTGGGCTTGTACAGAAGCGCGACATTCCTACACGTAATGCTTCTGCAGCTTGTCTCGGCGTTATCGCTGAACAGGTTCCTAACATGATTGTATCATCAGCCGACCTCAGCAACTCTGATAAAACAGATGGTTTCCTCAACAAGACACATGCACTCACACGTGACGACTTCAGCGGAGCCTTCTTCCAAGCAGGCGTTAGCGAGTTGGCAATGGCATGTATGTGTATCGGTATGATGCTACATGGTGGTGTTATTACCGCAATGGGAACCTTCTTCGTATTTTCAGACTACATGAAACCAGCTATCCGTATGGCTGCCCTCATGCGTACTCCAGTTAAGTTTGTATGGAGTCATGATGCATTCCGCGTTGGTGAGGATGGTCCTACCCATGAACCAGTAGAGCAGGAAGCACAGATTCGCTTGATGGAGAAGTTGCAAAACCACGCTGGACAAGATTCTGTTCGTGTGTTCCGTCCTGCTGATAGTGATGCTACAACCGTTTGCTGGCAGATGGCAATGGAAAACATGGACACCCCAACAGCACTTATCTTCTCACGTCAGAACGTGAAGAGTCTACCAGAAGGAACTGACTATCAGCAGACTCGCAAGGGTGCATACGTCGTAACAGGCTCTGACGAGCAGTTTGATGTTATCCTCGTTGCAAGTGGTTCTGAGGTTTCTACCTGCGTTGCTGGAGCTGAGTTGTTGCGCAAGGACGGAGTGAAGGTTCGCGTTGTAAGCGCACCTTCTGAGGGTCTCTTCCACCGTCAGAGCAAAGAATATCAGGAGCAGATTCTACCAAGAGATGCAAAGATCTTCGGTCTTACAGCTGGCCTTCCAGTAACTCTCGAAGGATTGGTTGGTGCCAATGGTAAGGTATTCGGCCTTAACAGCTTCGGATTCTCAGCACCTTACACAGTCTTAGATGAGAAGTTGGGCTTCACTCCTGAGAATGTTTACGAGCAAGTAAAAGCATTTTTAGCATAAACGTTTAACCTGATGCCCCTAAATTCCTCACCGAAAGCAGGGGCTCATAAAAACCTAAACAGCTTATGGAAATTAAGACAGTAGGAGTTGCCTGCGACCACGCAGGCTATCCATTAAAGCAGTTCGTTATCCAGTATTTGGAAGAACACAAGTATGCATATAAGGATTTTGGCTGCAATAGTGATTTGAGCTGCGATTATCCTGATTATGCTCACCCGTTGGCTGAAGCCATTGAAAGTGGTGAAGTTTACCCCGGCATTGCTATCTGTGGCAGTGGTGAAGGTATGGCTATTTCACTCAACAAGCACCAAGGTGTACGCGCAGGTTTGGTATGGAACAAGGACGTAGCAGAGCTGACTCGTCAGCATAATGATGCTAACGTTATTGTCCTCCCTGGCAGATTTATTGATAATAAGACTGCTGCAAAGATTCTCGACGAATTCTTCAAAGCAAGTTTTGAGGGTGGTAGACACGAGCGTCGCGTTAAAAAGATTCCTGTTCAGCAAGGCTAATCACAGCTTTATCTGATTGAATAATACTAACAAAGGAAAATAAAAAAGGTGTTCAGAGATTTCTGGACACCTTTCTTTTTTATCATCATTAATGTCATTTTTATAGAAAAAAAAACTACACAGACCCACATTCATTCATATTGTTCATTAGCTCTAACCCCCTTTTGTCTTATTATCGAGCATGTTATTTGCCCTTACAACAAGACATATCGTCTATATCAAGACAAACAAGACCTCCGTAAACTCCGTTCCCTCTGTGTGAAATTTACCCCTCAAAGATAAAGAAATATATTGACAAAATTTTCAAAGAAAAGGTAGGAAAATAGCTTAAAAGCGAGTTCTTTTAACGCCTTTGTAACTCTCTTGTTATCAAGTAGTTGCAAAGTAGGATTTTAAAAGGTGCTTAGTAAGGGTTCAAAAGGGCGTTAGTAAGACCTCAAAAGGGCATCTTTTGCAAGCCAATTAAGCGTTATTTGCGAGCCATTTGGTGGTTTTTTAAAAATCAGCATGTGAAAAATTCGGACAAAAAAGGAATTCATCCGCAGTTTGGATTAATAGGGCTTGTCTTTACGTTTAGAACTTTAACCCTAATCGTTCATTAGCCCACAATAGACAGATTTGGGTTTAAGAGATAAAAAACAGAGCAACTCTAAGTTTCTTACTGCAAACTTAAAACTGCTCTGTGTGCCGTTTTATATAATAGCTTTAGTTTACCACTCCATATTTCGAATGAACCTTATTTGTCCTTACAACAAAGACATAGCAGACTATGTCAAGCTAAAAAGACAGATAAGATGCCGACACAAAGATAAAAGAAGTTGGGAGACCATGCCTCCCATAGTGGCAATGATGAGTATTATAGTCTACTAACCTGTTTGGCTTAAATAAACTCTACTTCTTCAATTGTACTTCATGTGGCATTCACACTGTGAGGAAATAGGGTTAATCTTCTTCTTCACCCGTGTTTACTTCTTCAGGGAGATGGAAGCGATACTTGCGAGCAAAGACATCACCCACCTTATTAATCTCAAGGAAGGTTGCACCACCACCATTACCGAACGAACCAGAAAGATAAGCAATCTTATCCTCTAACTCAATATATCCTTTCTGTCGAAGCATACGCAAAGCCGCAGTAAACATCTCCTCATTTGACTTATGGCGATGCTGATAAACTGCAATAACACCATAACTAAGGTTTAACCAACGCTGTACCTTATCCTTATAGCAGATAGCTAACACTGGGTGTGAACCACGAAAAGCTGCAAGGTTACGAGCTGTCTGACCTGTCTCACTATCGGTGATAATACCTTTTACACCCAACTGCTCAGTAGCCTCAATTGCACTTCTTGACAAGAACTCACGCTGGTCATTCTGGTTAGTCATCGGAACAGAGACATGTCCGCGTTTGTGTGCATCCTGTTCTGCAGCTTCAGCAATACGCGCCATTGTCTGTACAGCCTCAACAGGATACTTACCGCTTGCAGTCTCTCCACTCAACATCAACGCATCGGTGTGGCTATAGATTGCATTTGCAATGTCAGTTACCTCTGCACGAGTAGGACGAGGATTGTTAATCATCGTGTGCAACATCTGAGTAGCCACAATAACAGGCTTCTTCTTCAAGATACACTTGTTGATGATGCTACGCTGAATACCAGGAATCTGCTCAATAGGCACCTCGATACCCAAGTCACCACGTGCAATCATAATACCGTATGAAGCATCGATAATCTCGTCAATATTATCTACACCTTCCTGATTCTCAATCTTTGAGATAATCTTAATATCAGAGTTATGCTCGTCAAGAATCTTCTGAACAGCAAGAACGTCAGCTGCTGAACGAACGAAAGAGTGAGCAATGAAGTCGATATCCTCCTCTATCGCCAACAAGATATTGCTTTTATCCTTCTCTGTAAGGGCTGGAAGTTCAATGTGTTCACCGGGAACATTCACACTCTTACGTGAGCCAAGCTCACCTTCATTCTGCACCTGTGCAACTAACATCGGACCAACACTCTCGATAATTAGCATATCCAACGCACCATCATCAAAGAGAACATGGTCGCCCACCTTCACATCACGAGCGAAGTCGGGGTAAGAAACATTGACAATGTCCTTTGTTGATTCTACATCAGGACGACCAAAAATCTTAACCATATCGCCCACCTTATACTGAATAGGCTCAGCCACAGCTGTCGTTCTCACCTCTGGTCCCTTAGTATCAATCAGCAATGCCAAGTGCGGAGATACTACACGTGTGTTGCGGATAATCTCTTTAATACCTTCAGGGCTTGCGTGTGCCGTATTCATACGCACGACATTCATACCTGAGAAGAAAAGTTTTCTTAGGAAGTCAACATCACAGCGACGGTCGCTAATAGAACATACTATCTTTGTCTGTTTCATAAAATTGAGTGTGTTATTGTTTAATTCGACATTGCTGAGAAAATAATATATAAGAGTGATGACATCAGTATCACGAACAACAAAAAACCAACAAAAATGATTGTTACCTTCTTTCCCAGTCCACTCTTCGATGGATTTTTATCCACCACGGGTCTGGCTTGTTCGTTCATGTTATCCCTTTCCACTTTCGTATGACTCACAGTAGCAGTTGTCTCAGCAGCACTGCCAGCTGGCGCACCCACCTGCGGAGTTGCAACCATCATACTCTCACTACAATAGGGGCAATTACATTTTAGCGTATTGCCACCCTCCGATTCTATAACAAAAGGACGATGACAATGTTTGCAAGCTATTTGAAATTGCATTTTAACCTCCTTTCGTCTGTATTTATCTTATATCATCAATGAGGATATGCCCATCCTGCGATAGCACTTTCACCTGACGATACTCTGTTTCACCATCTTGCGACAATCTCACTTTAAACCAATTATCGTCTATTGCAACAACCTTAAGGTTACGCTGGAGTTGTCTAAAGTCAGGGTCTGCAACCGTGTTTCCAAAGGCACCCCACCACACTGTCTCCTCATCGACATCATAGCCATAAGAACCTTGAGTTCCAAAAACCATTCGATGGCAGTAGTCTGTGAGGTAACGACTGTAGAAGTCAGCATCTGCATCAGCTGAAAGAACAGCTTTCTTATAAAATGATTCTAAGAATCTGCAAATGCCTTTTCGTTTCTCATCCTGTCGCTGCGCCTCAGCTTCTTGTGCCTCTATTTGTGCACGCACCTGCATAACAGAGTCAGCATGTGCCTTGCGCTGTGCTTGCAATTCCAGTCGAGCTGCTTCCTTTTGGTTATTCCAATAAATGTAACCAAAGACTGCCGAGCCTCCCAAAATGAGCACTATCAACACAGTAAGAAGAATTTTCAGAGTTGAGCCGTTACCTTTTTTCTCATTTGCCTCCATAATAGGCTGTTGCACAGAAGGAGTAACTGGATTTGCCAACGTAGGCAAATTAACGAGCAATGACTGCCCACAATAAGGACAGGTGCAATGCATGTTTTCACTGCCATCAGCCGTAATCATAAATGAGCGATTACATTTATTACAAGTTACATTATATTGCATACGTTACTACTTCTTAAAACAATGATTAGTGAGGACAAAGGATAAACAACGCCCCTAATAGTCAAACACTGATTACCTTTTGCAAAATTAATAATTTTCTTCCATACTTGGAAATGTTTTAAGCAATAATATTAAGGTCAATTTTATGAACAAACAAGAAACGCTCGACTTACTATTCTATTACAAGAAACCAACAACTACAATTTATTTTAATGAGGAAATATTATTGCTATTCGATAAAAACAAAATGACATACGCTCACTTGCAGAACCCTCTTGTCAACAAACAATATCGCATTGGCTTTAGAAAATAAACTCTTTAGGCAAATAGGCTTATTATGTTTTAGGTAATACAACTCTTTTCTAACAACCAGTTGATTCTTATTCGGTAAGATGTTGCAATCTATTTAACGCTTAGCACCATTGGTGTTTACCAACAGCACGACATGTGCTAAGCAACAGCACATCGTCCAAAGATAAGAAGAAAGAGGCATTATGTTCATTATAAATATAGTAATATGCTGTAAGTCTATGATTTAAAACTATCTTTCTCCTTGAAAGGTAGTAAACCTTCTACCCATTTAGGTCGACTTTGTCCTTCTTTTTCATTCATACCAGACGAAGAAACAGACAGTCCCATCAAACGAATGGGGCGGTTTTGGTAATCCGTTTCCTTCAGTAACTGTTTGGCAAGAGGCAGGATGTCGTCTTTCGTTCGGAGATTCTTCTCCTGTGTAAGACTACGCGTTATCTGTGTTGTAGCATCCCACTTCAGTTTGAGCGTGAGCGTTCTACCCTTAAAGTCTTTCTTCTTGAGTCGTTCAACTAACTCCAAAGTGATATGATAGAGTTCAATGATAATCTTCGATTCTATGTGCAAATCTTCAAGGAACGTACGTTCGCAACCTACCGACTTACGTTCATACTCAACAATAACAGGACGATTATCTATGCCTCGTGAGAATTCATAGTAGACATTACCCATCTTACCGAATACCTGCACAAGATGTTCAAGCGATATCTGTCGCAGCTGTTCTCCCGTAAACACTCCCATTCCATGCATTCGTTCTGCCGTCTTCGGACCTACACCCCATAGTTTCTCGACAGGAAGATGTCCGACAAAATCGAGCGCACAATCGGGATGTACCGTGAAGATTCCATTCGGCTTGCGTATATCAGAGGCTATCTTAGCCAACAGCTTGTTGTAGCTTATTCCTGCAGAAGCAGTTAACGAGGTACGCTCAAAAATCTTTTGCTTAATTTCCTTAGCAATGTCAACGGCAAGTTCTATCCCTTTTTTATTCTCCGAGACGTCAAGGAATGCCTCATCAAGTGAGATGGGTTCAACCAAATCAGTATATTCATGGAAAACGGCATGAATCTGTCGTGAGACTTCTTTGTATCTATCAAAATGAGAAGAGACAACTATCAGGTGCGGACAACGCCTTTTCGCCTGCGCTATTGACATTGCCGAACGAACACCAAAGGTACGTGCCTCGTAGCTGGCAGTAGACACTACGCCACGTGGACCGTCGAAGCCTACAGCAATAGGATTCCCACGAAGTTCGGGATTGTCCCTTTGCTCAACCGCAGCAAAGAAAGCATCCATGTCAATATGAATAATTTTACGCATGATAGTAGCCTATTCTCTATGCAAAGATACTGTTAAGATGTGGAAAGATAAGTATTTCTCATTAATAAATAAATAAAAAAGCGTATCTTTGCAACAAAATAACAAAAATAGAGTTATAGTAACTATACGAAACCAAAGTACGAATAACAAAATGAGAGAAAACGGGAGTCATGATGCCATGGGGAAGCTTCAACGCTGTTTGAAGCGTGCTTTTGACATTATTGGTGCCCTCGTAGGACTGACCATCTGTTCTCCTATATTCCTCATTATCAGTATTCTTATTACTTATCAAAGCAATGGACCGATATTCTTCCGACAGATACGTATCGGATATAAAGGACGTCCCTTTGCTATCTTTAAGTTTCGTACAATGAGTAGTGTAGTTGAGGAAGAGGGTCCGCAACTTGTTGCAAAATGTGATAGTTCGAACTCTACCCGATTAGAACAGTTCCTGCGTGGACATCACTTAGACGAACTGCCACAGCTTTGGAATGTCCTTCGTGGCGACATGTCGTTCGTGGGTCCGCGTCCTGAACGTAAGTTCTTTATTGATAAAATCATGGAACAGACCGACCGCTATCAACTCATCTATGAGATGCGACCGGGCTTGACTTCAGAGGCAACACTCTACAATGGTTATACCGACACGATGGAGAAGATGCTCCGACGAATGGAAATGGACATTCATTATCTGGAACATCGGACATTGTGGCTCGATTTTACTATCGTCGTTAAGACGGTTCTAAACATTGTTACTGGAAAGAAATTCTAAATTAGAAAAATGAAGAAATATATTCTATTTATATTACTCGCATTATGTTCCTTGAACAGTTTTGCACAGTCGTCTATGACCGACACGCAAGTAATGGACTTTGTACAGAAAGAACATAAGAAAGGTACTCCACAGGCGCAGATTGTCACCAAGCTCATGCAGAGTGGTGTAGATATCTCACAGATACGCCGTGTGAGAGACACTTTCTTAAAAATGCAGAAAGGAAATGCTGCTTTTGGAGCTGCAAAAGAAGGGGCGACAACGGACCGTAGTCGTACTAACAACGGACAGACAACTCCGGGAAAGAGCAAAAGACAGATTGCCGAAGCGACACTTGACGACTATAACGCCAATGAACAGGAAGTGAGCAGATACTCTGAAGGACGTATCTCACCTAATCGTTCGTGGACAAACACATACGATGAGAATGATGGAGAGTATCTGAAGATGCAGGCTGAAATGAATGAGTGGATGCCACAAGATACTGTAATACTATATGAGAACTTATTGAAGCAGTTGAGTCGTAACCGCAAGAAAGTCTGGGGTCGTGATATCTTCAACAATAAGAGCCTTTCTTTTGAACCTAACATGAACATGGCACTACCACGCAACTACCGCATTGGACCCGGTGATGCTGTGTTTATTGACGTATATGGTGCTTCACAGAAATCCTATCAAACAACTGTTGCACCTGATGGTTACGTTACCTTGGAGGGCTTCGGTCCTGTTCAGGTGAGTGGTCTAACAGTAGATCAGGCTAATAACCGCATACGAGAAAAGATTGGTAAACGATATAGCAGTTCTAACATACGTCTCTCAGTAGGTCAGACACATACCATCATGGTAAACGTTGTGGGTGAAGTGAAAACACCCGGTACCTATACACTGTCGGCTTTTGCCACCGTCTTCAACGCACTTTACATGGCTGGCGGTATTGGCGACTTAGGAACACTGCGTAATATCAAAGTATATAGAGGAGGTTCGCTCATCAGCACAGTTGACGTATATGACTTCCTTCGCCGTGGTCATCTCAGTGGCAATGTGCGCTTGGCTGATAACGACGTTATCGTGGTTGGTCCTTACGATATGCTTGCACAGATTAGCGGTAAGGTAAAACGCCCGATGTTCTATGAGATGAAACGTGGCGAAAGCCTTGGAACACTCATCGGTTATGCTGGTGGTTTTGCAGGTGATGCCTATACTCGTTCAGTACGTGTACGCAGAAAGACAGGTCGACAATACTCTATCTTCAATGTCAATGAGTTTGATATGCGTAACTTCCGCGTTTCTGACGAAGACTCAATCAGCGTTGACTCTGTTATTCCAAGATATGAGAACATGGTAGAGATTAAGGGAGCTGTGTTCCGTCCGGGTATGTATGAAGTGGGTGGACGTATCAACAGCGTACGTGGATTGATTGAAGCTGCAGACGGATTGACCGAGGTGGCATTTGCTCCACATGCTGTCTTACACCGTAAGAAGGCAGACCGAACCTTAGAGGTTATCTCTGTTGATGTGGACGGAATCCTTACAGGACGTGTAGCTGACATCCCTATACAGAACGAAGACGTACTCTTTGTTCCTACTCGCACGGATGCGCAGGTACAGCGAACAATAACCATTCATGGTGAAGTTCTCTATCCGGGCATCTACCAATACGCTGATAATGAGTCGTTAGAAGACTTCATTCTGCAGGCAGGAGGACTGAAACAGACAGCCTCAACAGTAAGAGTGGATGTCTCACGTCGTGTTACAAATCCACAAGCACTTACACCAGACTCTATTATAGCACGTACTTACTCTTTCTCACTACGTGACGGATTTGTAATAGATGGTGCTCCGGGCTTTGTTCTTGAGCCTTACGATGAAGTGTATGTACGTAAGAGTCCGGGTACAACCAATCAACAAAATGTTAGCATTGATGGTGAGGTAGTATTCGCAGGAAACTATACACTTACTTCAAGAAAGATGCGCCTAAGCGATATCTATAAGGCAGCAGGTGGTGCAACTGACCTCGGTTATATTAAAGGAGCACGCTTAGAGCGTCGCCCCACACCAAGTGAACGTATACGCATGGAGAATGCTTACAAGATGCAGTTGGAGCAGCAACGTAAGAACATGGTAAACTTAGCCGTAAAGACAAAGGATGCTGGTGTACTTCAGGCTATACAAGAGAGTGAAAAGAAACAACAGGAAAAATTTATGATTCCAGACGTATACCCTGTTGGTATCGAGTTAGATAAGGCGATTGCTAATCCCGGAAGCGATGCTGACATCGTTCTACGTGAGGGCGATCGTATCGTCATCCCACAATACAATGGAACCGTTAAGATTAATGGTGCGGTCATGTTCCCAAACTCTGTCGGCTATGTTGAAGGCAAAAACGTTGCTTACTATATTGATCAGGCTGGTGGATTTGCCAGTGATGCAAAGAAGAGCAACACCTACATCCTTTACATGAACGGCATGTTAGCAAAGGTAGGACATAATGCCAAAGTACGCCCTGGTTGTGAAATTATTGTTCCTACAAAGATACAAAGCAAGATGAGCCTTGCTGAAACCCTCAGCGTTGGTTCAAGTG
>CAMUQM010000030.1 GCA_947095945.1 uncultured Prevotella sp. | reverse complement strand
CTACCGTTGTTGGATTGATTTGACGAATACCACTCACTGCCTTTCCATCAGCAAAAGCGGTTTCTCCCACTGCCAATAGCAAGGCAGCAAGTAAAATCTTTACTTTCTTCTTTTTCATTTTATAGATTTCGTCTATCGTTCCCAAGCTTAGGTCTACTTGGTTCCGAACTACTTTTGGTTTTTAGCTAATTATTCTTTTTGTAACTTAGTGGCAAAGATACACTATATTTTTATAAACTACAATTATTTAACTGAGAAATTTTGGGCTTGAAACTTAGAACGATGAAATTTAGACTTTGAGCATGGAACATTCTACTTGGAACTTGAAAATAGAGGTTTTTACTTTTTATTCTCTCTACTCTTATTCTTCAATCTTTAATTATTCGTTGTCTAAATAGGTCATTTCGTATAAAAAAAGAGCGATTAAGGTTGACAGACTCAGAAATAATTAATACCTTTGCAAATAGAAGATTGTAATATTTACAGAAACAGATACAGCATTTATCCAACTGATTATCAGTAGGTATTAAGACTGGTTTATCCGTAATTTGCATAGGTAATACATAACATTATAATACAAGAACATTATGAAAAAGAAATTTATTTGCACCGTTTGTGGTTATATCCACGAAGGAACAGAGGCACCAGCAGAGTGCCCAGTATGCCACGTAAAGGCTGAGAAGTTCAAGGAGTTTAACCCAGCAGCATTGAAGGGTACTAAGACTGAGCAAAACCTCAAGGATGCTTTCGCAGGTGAGAGTCAGGCGCACACAAAGTATCTCTACTATGCTTCAAAGGCTAAGAAGGACGGCTTCGAGCAGATTGCAGGCTTCTTTGAGGAGACAGCACGCAATGAGAAGGAGCACGCTAAGATTTGGTTCAAGTTCCTCCACGAGGGTGACATCCCTACAACTACTCAGAACCTCGCTGATGCTGCAGCTGGTGAGAACTATGAGTGGACTGATATGTATGAGCAGATGGCAAAGGATGCTATCGAAGAGGGCTTCCCTGAGTTGGCTGTTAAGTTCCGCAGCGTTGGTAAGGTTGAGAAGCATCACGAGGAGCGTTACCGTAAGCTTTTGAAGAATATCGAGGACAGCGTGGTATTCTCTCGTGAGGGCGATTGCATTTGGCAGTGCCGCAACTGTGGTCACATCGTTATCGGCAAGAAGGCTCCAGCCGTTTGCCCTGTATGTAACCATCCACAGAGCTTCTTCCAAATTGAGGAGTCAAACTATTAAATCAATGCGATAATAATTCCACAGCGTTAGTCACACAGTGCCAAGATTCAAAAGGTCTTGGCACTTTTTGATTAGTTAACAAGTTGACGAGTAAACAGGTAGACAAGTTATTGGTATTCAGAGATAAAGGAACAGGAGAACACGTTTTAGTTAACAAGTTGACGAGTGAACAGGTAGACAAGTTATTTGTATTCAGAGACAAAGAGACAGGAGAACACATTTTAGTTAACAAGTTGACGAGTGAACGAGTTACTTGTAATAAAAAAAGTAATAGAAGAACAATGTGGAGCCGACATTCTCTCACAGATAACACGAATGAACAGAGTCTTTTGCACTCGAAAAGATTACCTGAAGATCACCCTAAAAAGAAAAGCACCTACAAAATCTTTGTAAGTGCTTGATTATAAAATGTGGACCAGCCTGGGCTTGAACCAGGGACCTCCAGATTATGAGTCTGTTGCTCTAACCAACTGAGCTACAAGTCCTGAATTTCGTGAATTCGGGTGCAAAGATAATGAAATAAATGGAAAAAGGAGAATAGATGGTAAGGAAATTTAATGTTTTAACACATTTTGTTTGAGCGGAAGAGGGTTTATGAGTGATTTGGAGTACCTTTGCAAGAAAGTAAACGATTTATAAGAAAAAAGATTGAACACTATATATATCAAGCGAGGCGAGGAATATGAACTGGCGGAACAGGTTGCAACCATCGGATTCTTTGATGGTGTGCATCGTGGACATCAGTTCTTGATTAGTCGTGTCATTGATGAGGCTGGACGATCGGGAATGGCATCGGCAGTCATCACCTTTGACCGATATCCGCGTCAGGTGCTTCAGGCTGACTACCAGCCACAACTGCTGTCGACACTCGACGAGAAGCTATTGCTACTCTCGAAGACACGTATTGATAATAGCTTCGTACTACATTTCGATGCTTCATTGGCTTCACTCTCTGCGCACGACTTCATGCAGGAGGTGTTGTGCAAACAGCTGAACGTGAAGAAACTTATCATTGGTTATGACAACCGTTTCGGACATAACCGTTCAGAGACTTTTGAGCACTATGTTCAGTATGGCAAAGAGTTGGGTGTTGAGGTTATTCGTGCCGATGCTTTCCTGCCAGATGACGAGAAGATAAGTTCTTCGGTTATCAGGAATTACCTCCGTGAGGGTAAAATAGAGGTTGCCAATCGTCTTTTAGGCTATAATTATACGATTGAAAGTCGTATTGTAAACGGATACCAGAATGGGCGAAAGATGGGCTTTCCAACAGCCAATCTTGATGTGAGTGGCTGTCAACAACTTCTTCCTGCATCTGGTGTCTACGCTGTCATGGTGCGCTTGAAGGATTCTGTTGAATGGAAACGAGGGATGATGAATGTTGGACAACGACCGACTTTCAACGGCACAACCACTTCGGTAGAGGTGAACCTCTTTAATTTCACAGGTAATCTCTATGGGCAGGAAGTCCTTGTTTGTTTCATCAGCAAGATAAGAGACGAGCGTAAGTTTGAGTCATTGGAAGCCTTGGCAGAGCAGTTGAAGCAAGATAAGAACCACGTCAACCTCATTTTTGATGAGACTTATAACATACAAGAGAATATTATTAATACGCATTAAGATTCGTAAAAATGAATAATAAAAACGTGTTGAGCGCAACGCTCTATATCATCTTATTTGTTTCACTTTTCATATTGATACAAAGCCTTTCTTTGTTAGCAGGCAGTCAGCTTGTGAGTCTACTCAGAGGCTCGGCTGTCAATGGGATAGTTCTGGCGAAGGACGGCGAGACCCTTGCAATAACAGCGGTTATTAGTAGTCTTGTAACCTTTATCCTCTTTATTAGCACAAAGTGGGCACCCATATCAAGCAACTATTTGAAAACTCGACCTTGGGGTGTACTCATCTGGTCAGCCCTCTTGGCTTTAGGTTCAATTCTACCCATGCAATTCCTTGTTGAGAAGATTAACCTAACGATGCCAGAGGGGACGGAAGAGATGTTTGAAAGTATCATGAAGGTGTCTTGGGGCTATGTCGCCTTGGGAATCATGGTGCCAATCGCTGAGGAGATTGTCTTCCGTGGTGCTATTCAGCGTGTACTGCAAAACGTACTGGGCGAGCGTAATCGATGGATAGCTATAGTTGTCCCTGCACTCATTTTTGGTGTTATTCATTTCAATTTAGCGCAGGGGTTACACGCTTTTGTTATTGGTCTGCTGTTGGGTTGGCTGTATGCTAACACTGGTAGTATTCTGCCCGGTTTTGTTCTTCATTGGGTAAACAACACAATGGCTTATCTTATGTTCAATCTAATGCCACAGATGAACGATGGGAAACTCATCGACTTCTTCCACGGCAACAATCGAATGATGTATGGAGGCTTGTTCTTCTCGTTGTGTATCTTTGTCCCAGCCTTGCTCCAGTTATGGGGAAAATTTGGAAAGGAAAAGAAGTAAAAGTGGTTTTCGTCTTTATGATTTTATGAGAAAACATGTCGTTTGCACGCTCTCCTTTTTGAAAAAGGAGAGCCTCTTTTTGTCCTAATTTTTCATAAGTTGATTTTGAGAAAGGCATATATTGGCTTTCAATTAACGCCCAATTGGCTTTTAAAAGATGCCCTTTCGAACTCTTACTAACGCCCTTTTGAAGTCCGATTAAGCACCTTTTCTTGCACGACTTTATAATCATCTGATTTTCTGTTGGTTGCAAGCTTGCTTTTTATCGGTATTTTTCATCTTTATTTTAGAACTTTTGTGCGAATTTATGTAATAATTTTTCAGAGTATTTTCGGCGGATTTTATACTTATCGTCCGTTCAAAAATGAATAATAATCTACTCTATTCACATAAATTATAGGCTATTGTTCTCTCACAGAATTCACAGATGAACAGATGCAATGCAGACACAGAGACCTAAAGGTCATTGATGGCACAGAGTTTTAGTTGACAAGAGAACAAGTTAACAAGTTGACAAGTTTACAAGTTAACAAGTTGTGGGTTCTGCTACTTAATATCTTCTACTCATTATTTTTTGCTTTCTGTACCTTCTGTCTGTTCTTTTGTTACTTTGTCTTCTTTCGCAAGTACCTTGTCCACTTATCCACTTGTTAACTAAACAAAGTTCCTTCTGTCTTAGGCTTCTGTGTCTTCCATGACCTTTAGGTCTCTGTGTCTGCATCGCATCTGTTCATCTGTGAACTCTGTGAGAGAAAAACTTTGAACTTTGATTTTTGAGCTTTTACTTTTCCACTTCGGTAAGAGGATGTTTTACTTCTTTCCTGTCACATACTTGTCAATCAGCGGTCGGAAGACTTGAGGAAACGTTCCGTGTTGCGCTTGTTGTTGAAGAAAAGCCTTTATATCTGAGAAGTTCTTGTATTTTTCTTCTTGGGAAATCATATCTTTAAAAATATCATAGCTCCACGGTGCAGGGTAGCTCCAAAGGAGGCTGATGTAACGAGATTGACCGTAATGTGTCTTCTTTTTGGCTGCAGCTTGGCAGATGGTCTTTACATACCATTCAAAGTCTGGCTTATCCCACGCCTTAAGGAGCCAATAAGATTCGTTGGTCATTTGCCCATTCTTCTTCAGATCGCGCTTCAGAAACTTATTGATTCGCGCGATGTCTTTCTTGTTCTTGTATCGAGTGAGGAACATCAAAACCCCGTCATTGCCTTTGTCAGCCTCTTTGATGATAGTTGGGTAATAGGATTTGAGTGGTTGGAGGTCATGAAGGAACCCTTTTTCATATCCATATTTCTTCATATAATCAAAGAAGACTAAGCTGTCAATGGCTGCTTGCTGTTGTGCAGGCAGGTCCTCGTCTACGTTACGATAGTAGACGCTGAGAATAGAACGGTTGAAGGGAACTTTGCTTTCTTTTTCAGAACTGGATGAATAGTTTACCCCTGTAGTGTCGTTTATTGCCTGTTTTAGAATGTTGAATATTTGTCCATTGGGTTTCTCCAATAGGATTCTGAATGCCCAAAGGCGTGTGATACGCGAAGGACTTGTTTGGGAAATCTCAGCCAACTGGTCGCTTGTAGCATTGTAGCGCAATGAGTCTGCATAATCAAATTGCATTAAACGATAATAACGATCGTGCTCTGTAGTCTCATGCATGGAAAAGAAAGTCTCCTTGTTTAAGGCGTCAAGAGCCATTCTAAGCGTTTTAAGCGACTCTTCCGTTTGTGGTCTTCCACTTCTGACTGTACGTCTTTCCTTTAGATATCTGTCGTACAGCGGTTGGAAGATAGGAGGGATAGGTCCTTCCTTAGCATACTTTATAAAGTGTTCCTTTATTTCGTGAATGTTACTATATCTGTCTTTACCAGAAAGGATATTCTCAAGAAGTTGATAGCTCCAAGGCGCAGGATATTGCCACAGAAAAGGGAAATAATCCTCTACGTCAAAGTCGTCAGGCTTACCGATAACGGTCTGGCAAACGCTTTTTGCGTATTCTTCAAAGTCTGGTTTGCTCCATGCTTCAAGGATTTTACGAGATTCGTATGTCAGTTTCTTATTCTCCTCAAAGTCAGCTTGCAGCAACTTACTGATACGCTGTCGGTCGTTAGGGTTCTTGTATTTGACGAGTAATGGCAGGATTTCTACCTGTCCGTTGTTGGCAGCTTCGACAGCAGTTACATAGTATTTCTGTTTAGGCTTGAAGCAATTAAGAATTTCAGAATCATATCCATACTGCTTCATGTAATCGAAGAAAGCTAAACTGTCTATCGCCTCCTGCATTTCTTCTGTCTGACTGTTCTCTTGATCAAAGTAGTAGAGAGAGAAAGCCTTGAGGTTATAAGGAAGCTTAGAGTAGAAACAATAACTCATTTGTTCAACCTCAGTTGTGTCGTTAATAGCCGCTTTCAGGACATCGTAGACTTGCTTGTTAGGTTTCTCCAACAAGATTCTTAACGCCCAAAGACGTGTGGCAGGATTAGAATTTGTCTTAGCTATCTCGGCTAACTGGTCGGATGTGGCGTGACGGCGCAGCCAATCAGCATAATTATATTGTTTTGATCGATGATGCTCTGGTCCGAGAACGTAAGTGTCTGAAAAGAGATTATACTTGTTTATGGAGTCGATAGCCATCTGAATGCTGTCTGGCATCTCGTGTATATCAGTCTTACCACTTCTGAAACTACTACCAAGAAGTGTTATAGAGAGGAGCGTTGCGACAAGGCAAACAGGTTGTTTAAAGTTGATGTTTTTAAATCTTTGAACTTTGAGCATAGAATTTTGAACTTTGATGTTTGAACTTTGAACTTTATGATTAGCGACTACGAATTTCTCGAATAACACGAATCATTTGTTATACTTTGAACTTTGATGTTTGAAGTTCTTGTTCTTTGAACTTTGATGTTTGAACATTGAACTTTATGATTTGAACTTCGAACAACTACGAATGGCACTAATGGCACTAATCCTTATTGTTCTTTGAACTTTGATGTTTGAACTTTGAATTTTATGATTTGGGGTTATAGCTTTTACTTTTCTCATATTGGTAATCATAATTATGAATTTAGTATTCTTGGTTTCCAGTCAGTGTATAGCCGAGCCGGGCATTAAGTTGGTGGGCAAGTTGTTCCACTTCTTTCTTCTGTTCGGGCTCTATCGGGCGGTCGTGGAGCTGTTCGATGACACGAATCGGAGCGATGGTGTCGCTGGGCAATGGGTCTTCCTGTATTTCGGAAGGACAGTAGAAAGCGATGACATTCAGCGACTCATAGACCTTGATAGAGTCAGGATTGCTGTAGCTATAGAATGCAACTCTCCTTTCTGTCAGCCCGTTAACCTTGTAAACAGCCGTCATGTTGTTGTCGAAGAAGTCGTATCTGTATCGCCTTGCAAGGTAATCACCATCTTTACAAAAGTAGGTGGAAGGGAGTAAAATATCGCCCCCTATGGCTTGAAGGAAAATGGCAAGTAGCCAAAGCCCTATGCCTATCACCCCACTGTAAAGGCGTATAGCCAACTTCCTTTTGCTTTTTCGTGCTGCAATCATCAGCGCAATGGGTGACAGAAGAGCAGCCCAAATCAGCACGTAAGTCAGTCCCCAGCGTAGGTGGATGTCTTCGGGCAGTAGGATGTAAATCAGTCCGCAGAGGATTATCGAGCCAAGGTGTAAGGCTGTAGCAAGCGATAGTTCTTTGCGTTGGACAAAAGTCCTTACCCATTCCCATTGCGGTTTCTGCATATTGTTAAAGTTAGTTATGGGACAAATTTACGTTTTTCTACATTAATAAGCAAGTGTTTGTTATGTTTTTTGTGGTTCTCACTATCTTTTCTTTTCTCATCCTCCGATATAGAAGAACCTTTTCTCATCCTCCTTCGAAGATGTGGATAACGCTTTGAAAAATCATTACATAAATTCGAATAAAACCCCTATAAATAAGGATAAAAACACATATAAAAAGCGTGTTTATAACCAACAGGAAATCAGTTAGTTATAAAGTAGTATCAGAAAAGGTGCTTAATTGGACTTCAAAAGGGCGTTAGTTAGACCTCAAAAGGGCACCTTTTGCAAGCCAATTAAGCCTTAATTCAAGCGCAATTAAGCACCAATAAAATTTCGGGTTGTGATTTTTCTTTACAATATGGGTGTGGGGTTGGTTCCTTTCTTGGGTCTTCCGAGATATGGAGTAATCAACTAAAACTCTTATGTAATCAGTCACACAGAGTTACGGAGGGGATGGAGGTAAGGGTAATGTTACGGAGGGGCGAATGGCACAACGAGGGACAGAGGTATAGTGTACAGCTTCCTGATGCCCTTTGGGGTAAACGCTTTGTATATATATTGCTAATAGAAGTGGCAAACTATCTCGGTTACTCCACGCACCGACAATGCCTCCGTGACTTCCATTGCTTTGTATTTAATAATCCTCCGTTCCCTCCATCCCTCTGTGTGATACTTTGTCAGAGTCCTAAATTTAGGCTACCCTCCTTATCTCTCTAAACTTCTGAAGCGTAATCATAAAGGTAAATATCATATGCATTGTGAGGCAACAATGTTTACGTCTTACTTCTTTCTTGCCACATACATATTATATAATGGTTTGAAGATAGGAGGGATGGGGTGCGTTTTATATCGCTCTGTAAGATAATCCTTAGCAGTGTCACTGTTGCTATAATCCCCTTTTTGAGTGAGCAGCTCTTTAAGTATTTGGTAGCTCCAAGGGGCAGGGTAGGCACAAAGAAGTGGGAGGATACCCCCTGCATAATAGTCTTTCTGTTTGATAGTAGCTTGACAAGCAGCCTTAGCATACCATTCGAAGGCAGGGTCGTTCCAATTACTGATAGCTTCACATGCCTCATAGGAGCATACACCTTCTTTCTTTAGATTGGCTTTTAACAACTTGTTGATACGCTGGCGGTCATTGGGATTCTTGTATTGAGCGAGGAGAGGGAGGATAGCGTAATTCCCTTTGTCGGCTTCTTCGATGACTGTGGCATAATAAATCTTGTGGGGTTTGAAGTCTATGGGCAGTCCATCTTCAAATCCATTGTTCTTCATATAACCGAAGAAGATGAGGCTATCAAGGGAGAAACGCAACTGGTTGGAGAGCTTAAGTTTGTTGCCATCGTAGCTATAGACAGAGATAGCAGCGCGGTTGTAAGGTTCTTCAAAGCCGTTACAGCCAGACTGCAACTCTACGTGTGTCGTATCTTTTAATGCCTGCTTCAATATGTCAAATACTTGTTTGTCAGCTTTTTTCAGTAGAATCCTGTATGCCCAGAGCCTTGTTATGTGCGAAGTATCGGTATTAGCAATCTCCGCTAACTGTTCTACTGTTGTGTGACGGCTGAGATGATCGGCATAATCTAATTGCTCTGACCGCCTCCCTGCCATACCGATACCCCTTGAAAGTGCCATATACTGGCAGTGGTGGAAGGAATCGAGTGCCACCATAGCACTATCAGATAACCTGTCTGAAAACTTTGTGCAAGAGCCGTAGCTACTGCCTAAAACTATCAGTGTGAGGCCTGATATGACAAGATAAATACGTTGTTTAAGCACTAAGTAGTTCATTATTATATCTTTTTCTTGTTTTATTCATTTAGTGTATAGCCGAGTCGGGCGTTAAGTCGATGGGCAAGTTGTTCTATCTTCTTTCTCCTTTCAGAATCTATTTCGTAGTCACGAAGCTGTTCGATGACACGGAGAGGGGCAATGGTGTCGGTGAGCCATGGGTCTTCCTGTATTTCGGAAGGGCAGTAGAAAGCGATGACATTCAATGAATCGTAAACCTTGATAGAGTCGGGACAGCTGTAACTATAGAATGATATTCTTTTTTCTGTTAGCCCGTTAACTTTATAAACACCTATCAAGTTGTTGTCAAAGAAGTCGTACTCTCGTCTTACGAGGTAATCACCATCTTTACAGAAGCAGGTGGAGGGGAGAAAAATGTCGCCTCCAATGACTTGAAGGAAAATAGCAAGTAGCCAAAGCCCTATGCCTATCACCCCACTGTAAAGGCGTATAACCAACTTCCTTTTGCTTTTCCGTGCTGCAATCATCAGCGCAATGGGTGACAGAAGAGCAGCCCAAATCAGCACGTAAGTCAGTCCCCAGCGTAGGTGGATGTCTTCGGGCAGTAGGATGTAAATCAGTCCGCAGAGGATTATCGAGCCAAGGTGTAAGGCTGTAGCAAGCGATAGTTCTTTGCGTTGGACAAAAGTCCTTACCCATTCCCATTGCGGTCTTTGCATATTGTTAAAGTTAGTTATGCAGCAAATTTACGTTTTTTTATATTAACAAGCAAGAGTTTGTTGTATTTTTTTGCTTTCGTTAAAAGTGTAAAGTGCAAAGGGTGAGATATAAAAATATCTTTACATTCTGACAAGTGTTAGAACTCCAAAATGCCAAAAAATGTCGTTTTTAAGCCTTTGCGCAACTCTCAGACAATCAAAGACTTGCATAAACGTATTTCAAAAAGGCGTTAATAAGACTTCAAAAGGGCGTTAATAAGACTTCAAAAGGGCATCTATTGCAAGCCAATTAGGCATCTTTTCAAAGGCAAAAGAGCATCAATTCGAATTTCACCCTTTGAAATATTTATACAAAAACCATGTGTGAGGCACTACAAAGAGACAAAAGCCAACTTTAAACAAACATAATGATGAATACCCAAGCATTTAGCGGAAGAATCTTTTTTGTCCAAAATGAAATAACAGAAAACAATTGGACATGACATTTATTAACGATGTTTAAAATGAGAAAAATAAATAGGCGGATGCGAGATACCTGCTGTTTTTTTCGTAATTTTACCCCCAAATTCATTTAAGGCATGAGTAACAATTCACTTACATGCCGCATATTGGAAATAGATGAAGTAAAAGACGACGATAAAACTTATCTATGCGTGGGCACTCCTTTTAGTGTTCACTTCAATGCTTTTGCTCAAAGATTTCCACTATCATAACACTTCTTATCACTGTTCAGACAAGGTTTCTGTAAGCCATGATGCTTCGGTGAAGCAGGTTTGTAGCACTTGTGACTTTACGATGCACGAGTCTACCGCAGCCAAGGCAACCGTCTTTCAGCCTATTGTAGCGATAAGTTGGGTTCCAAGATGTACTTTTACAGAACAAACTGTCTATCAGGTTATTGTCTCTCTCAATAGCCATTCGCCTCCGACAGTGGGCTAATTATCAACATATTACATATAGGATAGGTGCGCACTAAGGTGTGTACGCACGTCCGTTTGACAAAGTTTTTGTAGGTTCTTTGCCCATTTAAAAGGTGAAAGAGCCATAAATTGACATTTAAAATTAGTCTATGATGCTTAAATCAGAATCAGGCAAGCATCAGTGGGCAGGTGTCTTATTCGCATTGCAGTGTTGGTCTATGCCATTAGTTGCACAGAATGAGAATACCACCAAGCCCGCTCATGATTCCATTTGCCTAAGTGAAGTTGTGGTTTCGACACGCCGTCAGACGATGGGTGCGAATCAAATAGGCACTCAAATCAATCAAACAGCCATTACAAACGCCATGGGACGCTCCTTAGGCTCACTGCTTGAGGGAGTCAGTGGTATGAGTTCTATCCAGACAGGAACGATTGTTTCAAAGCCTGTGATACATGGAATGTATGGCAATCGCATACTCTTGGTGAGCAATGGTGCACGTTTGACGGGTCAGCAATGGGGTGCAGATCATGCCCCAGAGGTCGATAAAAACAGTTATAGTAACATCGAAGTGGTGAAAGGGGCAGATGCGGTAAGATATGGTTCTGAGGCACTTGGCGGCATTGTTCTTATGCAACCTTCCCCCTTGCCTTATGAGGTCAGCGGTCTTCACGGTATGGTATCGGGACTTTATGGCACCAATGGTAGGCGCTTCGGTGCCTCAGGCTATGTTGAAAGTAGCTTTAAGTGGCTGGGTAATTGGGCGTGGCGTTTACATCTGAATACCGAGAATGGAGGCGATAGAAGTACAGCTCATTACTTGCTGAACAATACCGGAATGCGTGAAAACGACCTCTCCCTCGCCTTAGGCTACAGCCGTGATAGGTGGAGAGTGGAAGTAGGGTATAGTCTTTTTACACAGAAATTGGGTGTGATGCAGAGTGCACAGATGGGCAATGAGCAGTTGCTCCAAGAGCGTATTAGGCTCGGTCGACCTGTCGATTTCACACCATTCAGTCGGCATATAGACTATCCTTTTCAGCAAATCAATCATCATATAGCTTATCTCAAAGCCTTTTATGATCACGAAAAGATAGGCAATTTTGCCTTTCAATCAACCTTTCAGCAAGATAATCGACGTGAGAACCGCATCCGACGTTTGAACCATTCGGACATTCCAACGGTCAGTTTGCATCTAAAGTCGCTGCAGAATTCACTTGTTTGGAACAAGGGGTATAATCATTGGAAGAGTGAAGCGGGAGCGCAGCTGCTTATCACTGACAATACAAACGAGCGTGGAACGGGTGTCGTTCCGATTATCCCTAATTACACAGAAGTGGCTTTCGGACTCTATGCATTGCAGAAATACACTGCCGATCGGTGGGGAATGGAGGGCGGAGTGCGCTTTGATGGACAGCAAACGAAGGCTGACGGCTATGATTGGACAGGGCGAAGATATGGCGGAAAGCGTGACTTTACGAACTTTACTTATAGTCTTGGCGGTCATTATCACATCACCAAACAACTGAAACTGACGTCACATTTCGGTGTGGCTTGGCGTGCCCCACACGTCTATGAACTGTATAGTAATGGCAATGAACTTAGTTCTGGCATCTTTGTTAAGGGCGATTCGAGTCTTCTCTCAGAGCAGAGTTACAAGTGGATTACCTCATTGAAGTATGCTAATAAATACTTTGATGTTCAGCTCGATGGCTACCTTCAGTGGATTAATAACTACATCTTCGACCAGCCAACGGGACGAAATATCACGGTTGTATCGGGTGCTTACCCTGTCTTCCAATACAGACAGACACGTGCTTTCTTCCAAGGAGTAGACTTAGATGCCCATGTCCGCCCGCTGTCATCGCTTGATTATCATCTTGTTACGGCAATGATTTGGGCGCGCGAAATGCCTTCTCACGCCTATCTTCCTTATATTCCGAGCTTCCGTCTGACCCATTCGCTGACGTGGTCGCTACCTTTCTTCAAGGCATTCTCGCCAAAGATAGGACTCAGTCATCGCTTTGTGGCTAAGCAAACACGCTTCAACCCAGCGACAGACCTTATTGCAACCAGTCCCGATGCCTATCATCTCATGGGCTTTGAACTTAGCTTCTCGGTGCCTATGCGTGAGGGACAGTCGCTTCGTGTAGGTCTGATGGGCGATAATATCCTTAATCGTGAGTACAAGGAATACACCAACCGCAGCCGCTACTATGCCCATGATATGGGTCGTGACGTGCGCTGTATGATTACATGGAACTTCTAATTAAAAAGATAAAAACGATGAAAACAAAAAGATTTATAAATGGTCTTGCGCTTGCTTTTAGTGCAGTAATGACTATGCTGTTTGTGGCTTGTAACCCTGAACAGCCTGAGAATGAGAAAGAAAACAAACTGCATGAAGACCCTGTTCGTGCTGTCTTTACGTTGCAGGAAGGAACACTCAATAATGCCTCTGCCTTCGACAACACACCGAAGATGGCTAACTTCAAGGCGGCTTCAGCCCCTGCACAAGTGATAGAGTGGCAGACAACTGCTGGTCAGGGATGGCACGTGACGAGTGCTACAAAGGCTTTCAACGTGAAGAATAGCGTTGACAACCCTTCTGTTGTCTATCTTTTGAAGATGGATTATTATAATGCAAAGGGTGAGATGATGAACAGTCAGTTCTACAACCTCAGTCAGGATAAGATTCATCAGCACTTCTTTATGGTAGATAATATTCGCCCTTCTTATGGCGGAAAGAAGGAGGAAACCGATGTTAACTCTACTGATTTCTTTAATTATGTCTACTGTGATACGGACCCATGGAATAAGACTAACAAGTTTGATGGTGCTAAATTCTTTGGTAAAAACAATCCTATCGGTCTTAAAGGTTACTTCGAGTTCTTGCGTACGCATAAGCAGTTTAACCTCGAAATTCGCCTGATGCGCGCTCGTAACTCTAAGTTGACAAATGGCGAAGCAAGTCCTTTCTACGCGCCAACCGAACGTCAGTTGAAGGAGGAAGCATGGTTGCCAGTCATCGTTGTGCCGATGAATATCTATATGGATAGCGATGAGCGCGAACTCGACTCAAAGGTTTTCGATACTGAATTTGATAAGTTAAGCAACGATGCAAAGGACTATTCAGAGAGCAACTTGTCGTCAATTCGCTCGCTGATGGAGGCTTTTGACATCACCGACATTAAGACCGCCGTCCTCGATTTCTGGTGGAATTTCCACGGAGACAGCAAGCACAGCGATGCTGGTTTCTGGTTCTAATCGAGAAAATCAATGGCTTATCCCTACCGCTCTTGATGCCGATAGAGGAGGAAATAATATGGTCGCTGTTTCTTTATCTTCTCACAGATAGCACAGATAAACAGAGTCCATAGGACGCACAGAAACCTAAAGGTTATGGATAACACAGAACGTTAAAACACAAATCCAGCACAAGCAAATCGTCAACTATAACTCTGTGAGTTCTCCGACCTTTAGGTCTCTGAGCGTTTGAGTGTACAAAAAGGAAATCTGTTCTTTCTGTTCATCTGTGTCATCTGTGAGAGAATGCTGTGATAGAGTCGCTGTTTCTTTATCTTCTCACAGATAGCACAGATAAACAGAGTCCATAGGACGCACAGAAACTTAAAGGTTATTGATGACACAGAACCTTTGTTTTATGCTTTCTGTCTTCTTTATCTATGTGTGATTGTAAAAATCTTTCACGCCTTCAATTTCAAAACATACTCTTTTGGCTTTGAAAAGATGCCCAATTGACTTGCAATAGATGCCCTTTAAGCCCCTTACTAACGCCCTTTTGAAGTCTTATTAACGCCCTTTTGAAAACCATCCTTGCAACTACCTGAACACAAGAGTGTTATAACGATGTTTAAAATGCTCGTTTTTAGTCTCTTACTCCATCTTTTTTCTTACTATTTTGTAATAATATTTCATAACGTTGTGCGGATGAATTTTCTCACAGAGGGCACAGATTTACGGTGATATGATTTTGTTTCCTAACAGCTTTTATTTTCTTATCGGCATCTTGTCTGTCTTTGTAACTTGACGTAGCCTGCTACGCCTGCGCCTAAAAGACAAACAAGCTGCTCGATGATAAAACAAAATAT
>CAMUQM010000029.1 GCA_947095945.1 uncultured Prevotella sp. | reverse complement strand
GTTGGAGGGGAAATAGCCTCACCCCCAGCCCCTCTCCGAGTGGAGAGGGGAGTGATTAGCGAGATTCCCCCGAAGTCTTAAATGTAAAAGATGGTAGCCTCATCCCCAGCCTCTCTCCGAGCGGAGAGGCGAGTAAAATGCGAGATACCCCAGATGTAAAATGTAAAAAGAGGGGTAAGAGAAGGGCGAAAAAATGTTTGTTTAGTTCGTTTGGGTCATGGTGAAAAAGTTGCTACGAAGGTTTGAAAATTCATTACAATATTTTAGATAAAGAACTTCTGATATAGGTGAAAAATATGAATAAAAAATAGGTTTGCAATTATCAGTAAATCAGTGGGTTATAAAACTGCTTTTCAAAAGGTGCTTAGTTGGACTTCAAAAGGGCGTTAGTAAGACTTCAAAAGGGCATCTTTTGCAAGCCAATTGGGCGTCTTTTAGAAGCTAAAAGAGCATATTTTGGAAAGTGGGATATGAAAATATAGGACAAATTATACCTCTATAAACATTTGTTCTTTTGTTACTTTGTCTTTGCATTACCCTATTTTTGTTTTTTTTTACTTTGTCTTTATGCTTATTCTGTCTTACATTATCCTGTCTTCTGTTCTTCTGTTACTTTGTCTTTTCATTATTATGGTCAATAAAAAAAGATAAAAACTTACTGAAAGGTTCGATAAAGCAAACAATAATTTGTATCTTTGCTTGTTAAATTATCATTAGATAAAAGTTTGTGATTATGAAGAAATATTTGATATTCTTGTTTTTGTGCCTTCCTATGATGGCTGCGGCACAGACTACGCTAACTCCAGAACAGAAGTTGGAACAGGCACAACGCCAGTTAGAGGAGGCTAAGGCAGCCTTGGAACAGGCGAAGGCAAACGCTGCAAAAGCGAAGGCTGAGGCTGAAGCAAAAGCCAAGAAAGAAGCTGAGGATAAGGCGAAAGCAAAGGATATAGAAAAGAAAATTGCTGACATGAAGGCTGAGGCTGAGCGATTGTCGCGCGAGGCTGCGGCACTTAGTGAGGCTGCTAATAAGGCAGAGACGGCTACGGTTGCACCAGTGACAAAGGCTGCGGCAACCACTACAAAGACTGTTAGCAACACTTCTTCAGATGCGTGGGTTGTTCCAGCAACGCCAGCTACTGCTGCAGCACGTGCCAATAAGAATGTGAGTGCGGATAGTAAAGCAAACAAGGACCTTTATCTTCAGAAGGGTATTATACCAGAGGTGAACGGTCAGGTGGTATGGACTGAAACGTTTAATGTACCCGGAGCAACAGCTGACGAACTCTATGACAAGGCGTTTGCTTATCTTACAGAACTCACGCAGGGCGACAATCAGTTGAGTGGTAGTAAGGTTGCCTTGGTCAACAAGGGTGAGCATAGTATCGTGGCAACGATGCGTGAGAAATTGATTTTCTCATCTTCGTTCCTTTCTTTGGACTATACTCAGTTCAATTATGTACTTCAGGCAACTTGTCGTGACGGACAGGCAACATTGACAATGAACCGTTTGGTTTATCATTATGATGTTCAGGGCAATGTGTCTGATATGTCTGCAGAGCAGTGGATTACCGATAAGTATGCTGTGAACAAGAAGCACACGCGCCTTTTGCCAGTGTCTGGTAAGTTCCGTCGTGCTACGGTTGATCGTAAGAATAGTATCTTTGAAGGCTTCGCTCAGGCTTTGAAGTAAGACAAAGAAAAGATTTTTTGAGGGCGTGTCGGTGGTGATTGATAAGGATAATCGTAGCATGTACGCATGGCTGTTGCCTATTGAGCCAAACGAGATAAAGACATAGCCCTTATAACACAATAAAGAATAGAAAATGGAAATGCAGAATAGTACGGCGCGTCGTCCTGAACGTCGTCGTAATAAACGTGAGGTAACAGATAGATTCCTACCAATCCGCCAGTGGCTTAACATCATTTTTATGTTAGGTGCTATTGTAGGTGTGGCAGTCTATTTCTTATCCGATAACACAACGGTTGGTACAATTATTATCCTTGTTTCGATGGTCTTTAAGATGGTCGAAAGTTTACTCCGTTTTATTCGTTAAATGAAGAAACTCACTTTCTTATTTGCCCTTTTTGTATTAGTGGCTAATGCTGCTATGGCACAGACTGATGATACCTCTACCTTTGACGATGGTACTTTCACTGCTGATGGATATAGAAACAACAGGAAAGCAGGTCGCTCTGATTCTATACAAAGTCAGCATAAGGAGATACCACGTGGACTGAAGGTGTGGACAATAGATGAGCGTTTCGGTGACCGCAAGCCTGCTGTTCCCGATACGTTGTCGTATATGTATATGAACGCTGATCTCACTTATGGAAAGCGAGGGGAGTATAACACCTTGGGAAACCTTGGTTCTCCACGTCAGAATCGTATCTTTATCGATCGTCGTGCGACATCAGAATTCTTCTTTCTCGACCCGTATGATATGTTTATCGTACAGCCACAAGACTTTCAGTTTACTTCAACGCTTTCACCAATCACGATTCTTTCCTATAATAGTGCTGGTGACAGAAATAACGGAGAGGACCGATTTAAGGCAATCTTTGCGGTGAACGCAGGTAAGGAATGGGGCTTTGGCTTTAAGTTCGACTACTTATATGGACGTGGATATTATAGCAATCAGAGTGCTTCTCACTTTAACTATTCAATGTGGGGAAGCTATTTAGGTGAACGCTATCAGGCGCATTTGCTACTTTCTCTGAATCATCAGAAGGTGGCGGAGAATGGTGGTATTGCCAATGATGCTTATATAACACATCCAGAGTCATTCCGTGAAAACTTTAGTGAAGATGAAATTCCAACCGTCTTGAAGCAGAATTGGAATAGAAATGATAATCAACATGTGTTCTTCAATCATCGTTATAGCCTCGGTTTCTTCCGTAAGGTGCCAATGACAGAAGAGGAGATTAAAGCGAAAGAGTTTGCCCTCAAATCTCAGCAAGCACAGGAAGCAGAGAAGGATAAGGAGAAAACTCGTCGCCGTGCAAAGGCAAAGGGCGAGAAGTTTGACGAGGAAGCTTACGATAAGGAGAAGCGTTCTGCGGGACGTCCTGATGATGCTGTCGTCGCTGGTGATGTGTCACAAGCTAAGTCGTCTGCTGAAAAGACGAATCTTAGTGATCGTATGACGGTCAACTTGGAGGACTCTACTCAGATGGCAGAACTCAAGAAGCAGGATGCTTTGGCTATGGATTCGACCCAGAAATGGATGAAGGATGAATATGTTCCCGTAACGAGCTTTATCCATACAGCACGTTTCGATAATTATCGTCGCACCTATCAGGCATACAATACTCCGACAGACTTCTATGCACAAAACTACTTCAACTATGGCACAGCAGTTAATGATACTATTTATGATAGAACAAAGCATTGGTCATTGAAGAATACCTTTGCGGTTGCTTTGCTTGAAGGATTCAACAAGTGGGCGAAAGCTGGATTGAAAGCTTTCCTTTCCTATGAGTTGCGCCATTATACTCTTCCTTCAATGATAACGCCAAGTGGCTCTACTATTTCTTTCTATAATGGCGACCAAACATGGAACCAGCATGATGTTTCTGTGGGTGGTCAGTTGTTGAAGACATTGGGTAAGACGTTCCATTATGATGTCAGTGCTGAGGCTTGGTTGGCAGGAAGCAGGGCAGGACAGTTCCATGTTGATGGGCATGCCGAGCTTGGTTTCCCACTCTTGGGTGATACTGTTCAATTAGCTGCAACAGCTTTCTTCCATCGCTCTGCCCCATCGTTCTATATGGAGCAGTACTATGGTAAGCATTACTGGTGGGACAACAGTCTTGACCAGCAGATACACTCTCGTATTTTAGGTGAGTTCTCTTTGAAGAAAACACGTACCAAACTGCGTGTGGGATATGATGTTCTCAAGAACTATACTTATTTTGGAATACAGAACGACCGTGTGAAAAGCGGTGATAACTACCTTGTTCAGCATAACGACTTGAATGTACGTCAGTCAAGTAGTCCTATCAACTTGCTTACATTACAGCTCCAACAAGACTTCCGTTTGGGTATTTTAAACTGGCAGAACGTACTGACTTTGCAGAAGTCAAGTAAGGAAGATATACTCCCAGTGCCGACTTTCAATGCTTATAGTAATCTGTTTATACGATTCAAGATAGCACGTGTGTTGGATGTTGATCTTGGTGTTGACGGCCGTTACTTCACAAGTTATTATGCTCCAGAGTATATACCGGGAATTGGTGCCTTTGGAATACAAGAGACGGATGCGAGCCGTACAAAGATTGGCAACTATCCACTTCTCAACGCTTATGCAAACTTCCAACTCCAGCATACTCGCTTTTTTGTGATGCTTAGTCATGTAAACAGTGGAGAAGGAGGTCGATATTTCTTTACACCTCACTATCCGTTGAACCAGCGTGTATTCCAGTTTGGTATTAGCTGGAACTTCTTTAACTAATCGAATAGATATTAATATAATACGGTGATTTCAGAAAACGACAATATAAAGACCAACAGCCTTTCGGCATGGATACTTGCTGCGCGTCCAAAGACGCTCACGGGAGCAATGGTACCCGTAATGATTGGAACTGCTTGGGCTTGGAAGCTAAGTGGCGGAGAGAACTTTCGAGTACTCCCTGCCATTCTTTGTTTTCTCTTTGCCTTTCTGATGCAGATAGACTCCAACTTCATCAATGATTACTTTGATTGTCTGAAAGGAAATGATGATCGTACCACTCGTTTAGGACCGAAGCGGGCTTGTTCTGAAGGCTGGATAACACTTCCTGCCATGCGCATTGGGCTTGTCGTTACATCGTTATTGGCTTGTCTGGTAGGCTTTCCGCTCATTATCTTTGGTGGTTGGGAAATGATTCTCGTGGGTTTAGCCTGCGTTCTCTTTGCCTTTCTTTACACCACCTGCTTTTCTTATCTTGGTTTAGGTGATGTCTTGGTACTTGTCTTTTTCGGTATTGTACCAGTCGTCTTCACCACTTATGTCATCCTTCCAAACCACTCTCAGGCTATTTGCTTTGATGTCATTATGTCAGGTGTTATTTGCGGTTTGGTGATTGATACCCTGCTTGTTGTTAATAACTATCGTGATAGGGACAATGATAAACGTGACGGGAAGATAACGCTCGTCGTGCGAGTCGGTGAGGAAGAAGCTGAAAAACTATATTTAGCTTTGGGTCTTATGGCATTTATTCAGTTATCTTTCCTTCTCTCTTTAGAAGATAGGCATAATCTTCTTACCTTTATTCTCTTGGTCATCATCTTTGCACCTTATAATATCTTACATTACAAGACAGCCATGCAGATGAGGAGAATAAAGAAAGGTAAGGATCTAAATCTCATCTTGGCACAAACCGCTCGGAATATGCTAATCTATGGTATAGCAACCACGATTGCGATAATTGGTTCATAAAACCTTCCTTAATCCCCTCACCCAGTATCTCACTTCATCATCACCCATCATCTAACACCCATCACCCAGTATCTCACTTCATCATCACCCATCATTTAACACCCATCACCCAACATCTAACACCCCATCACCCAACCCTATGCAACAGCCAAATCTCGAAATAATGAACTTTGTGGAGCGACAGATTCTCCCACGCTATAATGACTTTGGTAAGAGCCACGGACTCGGACACGTGCAGCGTGTTATTAAGAGCTCGCTTGCTTTGGCAGCAGTAACGGGTGCCGATGTGAATATGGTATATGTCATTGCTGCCTATCATGACCTTGGTATGGCAGGACCACGTGCCATACATCATATCACCAGTGGAAAGATTCTCATAGCCGATGTACGACTGAGAAAATGGTTCTCGACCGAACAAATAAAGATAATGAAGGAAGCTGTTGAAGACCATCGTGCCAGCAGTTCACGTACACCACGTAGTATCTATGGCAAGATAGTTGCTGAGGCTGACCGTGACCTTGAGCCAGAGGTTGTTTTCTCACGTGCTATTCTCTTTGGTATTGAGAACTATCCAGAGAAGAATGACGAACAGATGTGGCAACGTTTCCGCAACCATATGAAAGAGAAATATGGTAGGTCTGGCTATCTAAAGCTTTGGATTCCATGCTCACCGAATGCTAAGAACCTTGAGACAATCCGCAAGACGATTGACGATGAAGCGGAACTGCGAAAGGTGTTTGAACGAATTTATCGACAGATATGCGAACAAGACGAAAATAACTAACAAATAATCAATTAAAATGACAAAAGAAGAATTAATGCGGAGAGCAATTGAACTCTCTGCTAACAGTGTACGTAATGGCGGTGGCCCATTTGGTGCTGTTATTGCCCGCAATGGCGAAATCATTGCTGAAGGGAGCAATGGTGTGACAATCTACAACGACCCTACAGCGCATGCGGAGGTTTCTACAATCCGTAAGGCATGCCAGAAGCTTAACACCTTTGATCTCACAGGTTGTGACATCTATACCTCCTGTGAACCTTGTCCGATGTGTCTCGGTGCCATCTATTGGGCACATCTCGATAAGATTTACTATGCCAACGACCGAAAAGATGCTGCCGATATTGGTTTTGATGACGATTTCATCTATCAGGAGATTGAGATAAAACCGCAATACCGCAAGAAACCATCAGAGATTCTTTTACGTAATGAAGCGATAGAAGTCTTTAAGCAATGGACTGCAAAGACTGATAAAACGGAATATTGATAATTCCTAAATAAGAAAGTCAATGTAAACACATTATGGTTTACATTAGCTTTTTTGTTTATAAGAGTACCACTACAAGCAAGTTTTTGAGGATGAGGACAAGAATATGGAAAACAAGGAAGAGGGCACTGTTTGTCACGGTGTTTCTCTCAACGTTGATAATAGAATTCTTCTTAGTCTTTATGCATGGCTGTTCTGATGGCGAAGGATTTGCCTTTGACATAGATAAACAAGCATTTTTTGTGAAGCAAGGTTGTGTCTGTGGAGGTAACTTATTTCTTCTTGGTGAAGGTGATGTAGATGAACTCTGCATCGTTTACAACAAGAATGTACATGCCTTTTGGTATGACAGTTACAATCCATCTATCCTTGAAATCAACAATCTTCCCGCTTGCTGTAATGTCGTCTTACGTGGCGACACCTTGTCTCTTCGTCGCCTTCCCTTACGTCCTAATACTTCCTATGTCGTTTACCGTTCGTCAGGTTGCCGTAGGACTTATCCCCTTACTATCAAGACAGACAAGCAGGGGAGGGTGGTCAGTGCAGGAAAGGGGTTATAGTAAAAATAATGTTGATAGGTAAATAACTCCCACAAAGGTTTGTTATTCATATACGATAATATATGATTAAGACTCGTTCTTACTCTTTTCTATTGATGTGTTGATGCTCTACACATGTGGTGCGGATGCTTAGCACATGTGGTGTTAATACTTTGCACCAATGGTGCGGAGTGCTAAGTACATTGCAATATATTCTCTGTATGAACGCAGCTTAAGCTTAATATAATGCCATAAACGCTACAACATTTGTAAGATATAATGGAGTGCAGGGTTTGAAATGCTTAATAATTGTTAAGCGCACGCCTTTTATTTGTTGTAATTATATATCTTTACAACCCTAAACAATTACTAACCCAGCTGCAAGCAAGAATAAACCTAAATGCACAACAAGTAAACGAATAGTTTGAATGTTGTTGTAATCGACTAAACTGAAGTAGGGTTACGCCTGAAAAGGCATACTACTATGTGTGTGACATGGAGCAGAGATAGCGATATGAACGCACATAATGACGAATAGCCAACCTAAAATGAAGCTATAGATAACTGAAAACAATTTACCTAAATTTATACAAATGAACATCTATCAACATCGTACTATGAAGGCGGTGGGCAGGCTTTTGCTCATCATGCTGTTGCTTGTCCCACTATGTGTGGATGCGCAAACGTTAACAACTATCACTGGTTCTGTAAAAGACGGTCAGGGTGAGCCACTCGTTGGTGCCACTGTCATGCAGAAAGGAACATCTAACGGAACGATTACTGACCTCGACGGACAGTTTTCTATTCAAGTGCCAGCAGGCGTTACGCTGGTGGTTCGTTATGTAGGTTTTGACGAATTGGAGGTGAAAGCTACTGCAAATATGGCTGTTACACTAAAGAGTAATGTCAAAGTCATTGACGAGGTGGTAGTCGTAGGTTATGGATTACAGAAGAAAGCCAACCTTACAGGTTCAGTTTCTCAAGTGAAAATGAGCGATGTATTGGGCGATAGACCAGTCGTAAATGCTGCTGCAGCACTGCAAGGAGCTATGCCGGGTCTTACCATTGGTGGTGGTTCTGGACCCGGTTATTCTAAGTCTTTGAACGTGCGTGGTACGCTCTCTATCAATGGTGGTGGTCCGTTAGTCTTGATAGACAACGTAGAAGGCGATTTGAGTACGCTGAATCCAGAAGATATCGAGAGTGTAACGGTATTGAAAGATGCTGCCAGTTCGGCTATTTATGGTGCGCGTGCAGCAGGCGGTGTGATATTGGTAACATTGAAACATCCGAAGAACGACGCCCGTTTTACAGCCAACTATAATTTTAGTTTAGGATGGGAACAGTCGCTCAACCATTTGGAGCAGGCTTCTCTAAAGCAATATTTGGATGCTTATCTTGAGGCAGGTTATTCTAATTCTTACTGGGCTGGTAACGGTGATGTAAGCAAGTGGCGCGACTATTTGCAGAAGTATCAGGCTGACCCTTCGTCTGTTGCAACCGTTGGCGATGGTATTTTCAAGGATACCGATGGACGTGTTTACTGGTTGTCAGAGAAGAATTTGGCTAAGAATATTCTTACAACTGGTTCGATAACCAATCATAATCTGACCATCTCTGGCGGTACTGACAAGATACGTTATCGTGTTTCAGGAAGCTTGAGCCGTGAGAACGGACCATTGGTAACAGATAAGGATATGTTCAGACGTAAGACTGTTAGCGGCTTTGTTTCAGCTGATTTGCAGAAATGGTTTACTCAAGAGGCTACGCTTACTTATACCAACTCAACCCGACAGTCACCCGAGAATGTTGGAAACATGAGTGGTTTTTATTCTACTCGACTGATAAACTATTATCCAGAAGGACTCATTCCGGGTGACATTCTTGGTATTCCGGATGATTTACCATCGCAGACACCTCTCAATATGTTGACCAATGCTCCTTCTGCATTTAGTGAGAAGTCGGTGCCACGCATCTCTTTACGCTCTATTTTCAAGCTGTTGCCGGGTTGGACCGTTACTGGTGAGTATACCTATAACCGCACTGATGAGCACTATCAGTTCTATTCTAACAGATTTAGATTTGCCGATGTGCAGTTGGCTGCTAAGTATTCTACAGAGAAGGGACAGGATTTCTATCGTATGTATGATGCTACAACAAAGTATAATGCGTTGAATATCTTTACCAATTACGACCACAGTTGGGGTTCACATTCTTTCAAAGCGATGGCGGGTTTCAACCAAGAAAAATCGTTCTATCGTTATTTTTATGGTAATGTACTTGCACAGGCTGTTCCTACCGTACCATCGTTTGCAGGTGGAACAGGTGAAAAGACGATTGACGATAAGTACTCTGAGTACTCTATTCGCAGTGGCTTTGCACGTCTGAACTACTCTTTCATGGATCGTTATCTTCTTGAGTTGAATGGTCGTTATGACGGTTCTTCAAAGTTCCCTAAGGACCATCGCTTCGGTTTCTTCCCATCAGTGAGTGTGGGATGGCGTTTAGGTCAGGAGACTTTTATGAATTGGTCACACAGCTGGTTGGACGACTTTAAGGTGCGTGCATCCTATGGGTCTGTTGGTAATCAGCGTATCAGCCCTTATCAGTTCTCGCCAGTGATGAGCTTGCACAGCAATGGTACTTACATCTTGGATGCTGAAGGAAAGACAACCTACATCACTTCTCCGGGCTTGGTAAGCCGCAACTTCACTTGGGAGAAGGTTACTACGCTCAATATTGGTTTCGACTTGTATGCCTTTAAGAATCGTCTTACAGCTACATTCGACTGGTTTGACCGTCGTACAACGGGTATGTTGGCTGCTGGTATAGAGATTCCTAAGGTTGTAGGAACAGCTGCTCCGCTGCAGAATGTGGCTGACATGAAAAACAGAGGATGGGAACTTAATGTGACATGGCGTGACAGAATTGGCGACTTTAGCTATCATGTTGGTTTCAATATCTATGACAGTCAGGCTGAAATCACTAAGTTTAACAACGAGTCACGCCTCCTTTCTGACTATTACGTAGGTAGAAAGATTGGCGAAATATGGGGTTACGAGACTGATGGATACTATACCATTAACGACTTCAATGCTGATGATGCAAAGCACAAGACTTGGACTTTGAAGGAAGGTGTTGTAAAAATCAATGGCTATAACCCACAGCCGGGTGACGTGAAGTTTAAGGACTTGCGTGCTGATGGCGTTATCAATGCGGGCGATAACACTGTTGACAACCCTGGTGACCGCAAGATTATCGGTAACAATGCAGCACGTTATCAGTATGGTATAAGTTTCGGTGCAGCTTATAAGGGTTGGAGTTTGGAAGTGCTTTTGCAAGGTGTGGGCAAACGAGATTACTGGCTTGGCGGTCCAGCTATGTTCCCATTCGGTGGAGCAGGAGCCGGAGATGCTGTGTTCCAAGCACTCTATGCTAACCAAACAGACTATTGGCAGGCTAAGAGTTACGACCCTACAAGCAGCGACTATATGGTACCTGTGAATCCAGACAGTAAGCTCTTCCGTATCTACGACCAAGGAAATAACGTGGGTTCTAACACTCGAGTGAGTGATAAGTATCTGCAGAATGCAGCCTACATGCGTATAAAGAATATCACACTTGCCTATACGCTTCCTAAGGAGTGGGTGAAGAGAGCTTTCTTGCAGGATGCTAAATTCTATCTAAGTATAGAGAATCTTGCTACATTCAGTAGTCTGCCAAAGGGCTATGACCCTGAAGGTACAGCGCCTTCTTCAACTGCTAACGCTCTAAGCAACGGCATTTCATGGGGCTACCCTTATTACCGCACTATCTCTTTAGGTGCAAGTATCACATTCTAATCATAATAAGTACTTATGAAAAAGATATTAACAGCCATCTGTGTTGCAGCAACAATGCTAACAGCATGCAATGATAGTTTTCTTGAGAAATACCCTTTGACCGACCTCACTGAGGAGAATGCGTTTAAGGAATACGATAACTTCAAGGCGTTTATGAACCCTTGTTACGAGATGTTCACGAACACCACGATTCATACCAGCATCAACAATAGCTATATGAATGCACAGTTCTATGGCGATTGGTATGGTGGATTGGTGACTCATCGAGATAATTCTCGCAATCCATATGCCTATCAAACCATCACGGCAACAGCTGATGGTGGAGGTTGGGACTTCTCTTATATTCGTCGAGTGAACATTATGTTGAGTCATCTTAATGATGGAGCGCTCACGGAGGCACAAGCTGCCCACTGGCGTTCGGTGGCTTATTTCTTCTCGGCTTACTGGTATATGGAACTCATCGACCGCTTTGGTGATGTGCCTTGGGTGAATAAGGTGCTTGATGAAAGCTCGCCAGAAAGCTACGGACCACGTACACCACGTGCAGAAGTAGCTGATAGTATCGTGGCACGTTTGGAGTATGCTGCGGCTAATATTGGTAATTTTAACGATGGTGATAACACTGTGACAGCGAACGTAGTGAAGGCTGCTTTGTCTCGTTTCTTGCTCCGCGAGGGTACATGGGCAAAGTATCATGGACTCAATGAGCCTTATGAAGCCTATCTGAAGAAGTGTCTGACAGTTTCGCAGGAATTGATGGATGCTTATCCTACTTTGTATAAAGGCGAGGACAAACAAAACCAACCTGCTACCGGATATGGCGAAATGTGGACTACAGAGAGTCTAAAAGGTAAACCGGGTGTTATCTTCTATAAGGAGTTTGTTAGCAATGTGTTGATGAATCGTTATAACGACTTTGAACATATTGCTGCCAACAGTGCTGATGTTCCTCAGTACACTGTGGATATGTTCTTGATGAAGAATGGTTTGCCTATTGGCAATACAACGTCAGGCTATCAGGGTGGTAAAGGCAAAGACATGTGGGGCACATTCGCTGACCGCGACCCTCGTCTTTACCAGAATATTCAGCCTCCTTACGTCGTAGCACCTCATAAGGGCGCTGTTGATAACGTCAACACCTTTAAGAGTTGGAAGTTCTTGAAGGCAGGTGATAATAATCAGGGACACGTTGTAACAGCTGATGAGGCTGCCAAGTATCGTTACTACATCGACTATATGGGTGCCAATGACAAGTGCTTGCGTGGTGGTGCTTATGGCGGTGAGGGTATGAAGAGATGTCCCGGACAGAACTGGGGTGCATCGCTTACACCAGTAAGTCCTAACCTGACAACCGACTCTCGTGTACCATACATGCGTTGTAGAACAGGTTACTACTTCTGGAAGAACTACGATATGTGGGAGTTCTCAACAGGTTCATCGGCTTTCTGTACAGCTGATAAGCCTATCTTCAAGATAGAAGAGGTGCTCTTAAACTATGCTGAGGCTGCTTGGGAATTGCAGCAGTTTGACCAAGCTGTGGCAGATAAGACTATCAACAAGCTGCGCGATCGTGCGGGTGTTGCACACATGACAGTGGCTGACATCAACGATAGCTTCGACCCTAATCGCGATAAGGGCAATGCTCCTTGGTGGACTGGTAAGGGCGGTAAGTTTGGCAACTACAATGTAAACCCAGTGTTGTGGGAGATTCGCCGCGAGCGTCAGATTGAGTTGTTTGGCGAAGGCTTTGCTTTCTACGACATCCGTCGTTGGGCAAAGGCAGCCTATTATGTAAACCGTCAGCCTTGTGGATTGTGGACAACAGCTAAAGATAACATCTATGCACCAAAGGCAAATGCTTACTCAGGTCAGTTTGTTGATTACGAGGAAATAATGAGAAGCGGTAAGGCATCTGCAGAAAACAACTCTGCTGGTAGCGGTTGGATTTACACCTATGAGAGTCCACTTGCACACGGAGGATGGTTAGATACCTATTACTTGAGCATGGTTCCAACCAGCCAGCGTGCGCTTAATAAGCAGCTGACACAGAACCCTGGTTACAAAGAACTGTTCGGTCTGAGCGACTAATCCGCTAACATTTTTCCCCTCTTTTCAATCGCCTCTTACTTGTGCTTTCTGCTCAAAGTGATTAAGGCAAAAGCAATGCGGGATAGGAAAAACGAGGAGTAAGGATAATCAAAGGGGATGCACCATGTGGTGCATCCCCTTTCTTGTTTCTCTATTTTATAAAGAAACTTCAAATGTTGAAAATCAAAAGACACTCTTTTGGCTTTCAATTAACGCCCGATTGGCTTTTAAAAGATGCCCTTTTGAGGTCTAACTAACGCTCTTTTGAAGTCTTAGTAAGCACATTTTAGAAGCCACCTCTCTAATGTTTTGATAGCAAACAAATTACAAAGACGATAAGATCACTTGTTTTTAGCGCTTTCCCAATATTCATCCATATGTTTTGTAATAATATTTTGAAGGTCAAAGTGTCAAATTTCAAAGGTCAAACATCAATGGTCTCTGTTTTCTCTCATAGCTAACACAGATAAACAGATGCAACAGAGATATGGAAAGCTAAAGGTCATCGAAAAACAGAGGTTTGCTGGCGAGTCTACAAGTGAACGATTAGGCAAGGCGCTTGTTATAACGCAAACAACCCATCAATTTACCAACTTGTCCACTCGTCTACTTGTCCACCTCGTATAGGGGTAACTCGTTAATCACTCCCCTCCCTACGAGGAGGGGCTGGGGGAGAGGTTGGTCGGGACTATTCTGTGAGTTCCACGACCTTTAGGTCTCTGAGCGTTTCTGTGAGCAAAGGGGCATCTGTTTTTCTGTTCATCTGTGCTTTCTGTGAGAAAATGAATGGGGTGATCTTTGAAATATCCTTACAAAATAATCAAAGAAAAGACGGAGAAGAGGGCTTAAAATGAACAATTTTATTGACTTTGCAAGTCGTTAGTTGTCAGGTAGTTGCAAGGGTGGTTTTCAAAAGGTGCTTACTTGGCGTTCAAAAGGGCGTTAGTTAGACCTCAAAAGGGCATCTTTTGCAAGCCAATTGGGCGTTAATTCGAATGTAAAAGAGCATATTTTAGAAATGAGGATGTGAAAAATTATTACAAAAAACAGAAAACTCCCCTATAAGGAAAGGGGGAGAATGTATGATATCCCTACAGCGCATTTAGGCTACAAAAAGGAGAGGGGCTAAATATAAATTAATAGTTTGACAACTTTTAAACTGTAAGATAATCAAAACAGCATTTTCATTTTGATTCGTTCTTTATCATTAAATCAATAATGTTTGCCTCAAATAATTATATTTATTCTTACAGCGTTCAGGCAGTATTTGGTTCTTTTTAGTAGGATTATTCAAACGAAACAGGTACATTCTATGTGAACGGTCATGCAACTACACCCTCGTTGTCAACTAATTTGTTGAATTAATCACATTGATTAATAAATATAAGTGTTTTATGTACTCTTTTATTGAAATTAGTAAGTAATAAATTAAATTTTAATAGAAAATGTAATTTTAGTCAGAAAATGCTTGCGATTTTTATAAATAATATTTAAATTTGCAGCCAATGGAAGTAATAATCTTTGTATATTGTGAAAGAATAGCAGTATATTTAAGTTTATAACCTATTTCTAATAAAATGTTTTATTAAGAAACAAAAAGGTAAAGTTTAACGAAACAATTACACAATAATATTTTTAATAATCAAAAGAGATCTATGGAGAAAAGATTTACTTTCTTTTTGTTTGTTCTTATTCTGTCATTGGGTACAGCATTTGGTCAGACAAAGATTAACGGTACTGTAGTTTCTCAGGGCGATGGAGAAGCCGTTATTGGTGCGTCTGTCATGGTACAAGGTACCACGATGGGCACTGTCACCGATATTGACGGCCACTTCTCAATCGATGTTCCTGCAGGAAAGAAACTCGTAGTCAGTTACATTGGTATGGTCACACAGAC
>CAMUQM010000028.1 GCA_947095945.1 uncultured Prevotella sp. | reverse complement strand
CTTATCACCATTAGAGAAACGTTCGGAACAGGTTCGACTCGCTGCGACTCCACGATGATGATAGAGCATAACAGCATCAACCACAACCATAGCCACAAAGATAAACAAAAGTACCTTTACCCCCATGAAAAGCTGTGGATACACATAACCAAACCCTGCGAGCAGGGTAAGGCTTGCTAATATAATATAAAACCTTTTAGTAAGGAACATTTCTTCTTTATTTATTTGAGGCTTTCTCCTCCGAACTCATTACTTTGGCACTTCCACCTTGTCAATCAATTTCTGCGCAACCTTCAATGGAGTGTAACCCTCCATCTCTGCCTCAGCAGTAAGGATAAGACGATGCTGGAGAATACTTGGAGTAACAAACTTGATGTCTTCTGGTGTTACAAAGTCGCGACCTCCCAACAAAGCAGAAGCCTTAGCAGCATTAAGTATTGCAACAGAAGCACGTGGACTGGCACCAAGGTAGACAGCCTTTGAAGTACGAGTCTGCTGAACAATATTTGTAATATAGCGTAGGAGGCTCTCCTCAATATATACAGTATCCAGTTTCTTACGCATCTCCAAAAGTTCATCGATAGTCAGCAATGGCTTAACATCCTCCAATTTAATAAGGTTTCTCTTCTCTTGATGATGCTTAAGGATATTCAATTCTTCATCAACAGAAGGATAACCCATACTTATCTTGAAGAGGAAACGGTCAAGCTGGGCTTCTGGTAGACGATAAGTACCATCCTGCTCTACTGGGTTCTGTGTGGCTATAATCGTATAGACATCGCTCATACGGCGGGTTGTACCATCAATTGTCACCTGACGTTCCTCCATCACCTCGAAGAGAGCAGCCTGTGTCTTGGCTGGAGCACGGTTGATTTCATCTACAAGGACGAGATCTGAGAACACAGGACCTTCATGGAAGTCGAACTCAGAGGTCTTCATATTAAAGACTGTCGTACCGAGCACATCGCTTGGCATAAGGTCTGGCGTGAATTGAATACGACTGAAACGTGCATCAATCAAACGAGACATCAGACGTGCCAACAAGGTTTTTGCGACACCGGGCACACCTTCAATCAGTACATGACCATCTGCAAGAATCGCTGTTAACAACAGAGCGACAGCCTCCTGCTGCCCAACGACAACCTTACTTATTTCTCCTCGTAACTGCATTACCTTTTCGCTGAATGCAGAAAGGTCAGTTCTTACTTCTTTATTCTCTTCCATCTTATTAATTGTTTCCTCTTCAATTACATTTTTATTTTGCTCATCCATAGCCTTTATAGCTTATTGATTATCATATCCATTCCGTCTATCGCCTTTCGCAGAGCAGCATCTTTCAACTCTTCATTACCCTGCAAATAACGATCGACACGGTCAAGTATCATTCGCACTTCTGCCTCTGACATTCCTGTTCGGAGGGCTATCTGTGCTATATTCTCTTTCCTTGACTCCACCTCTTCGACATCTATCATTGTCATACGACGTAACGTCTCTGCAAAGTAACTATACTTCTTCTGCAACAAGTCACGATTAATATGCTTCTGATGATAAAGAGTACCTATCAACTTCACAAACTCCAACGAACGGTTCGCGGGCTCTTCTACTACAGGAATAACACGTTGTCTTCTTCGTGCGTAGAACACACTGAAAAGCAATAGTCCTCCTAAGGTAAGATAGATTGCCCAGCGTAAAGGCTCGTTTTGTAACCAGAAGCGTAATGGCGTGTCTGTTTCAAATTCCGACTCAGGACCGTATGCCTCAGTGCGAATAATTGGTAAGCCTCTAAACTGTGACATCAAACGGAAAACGAGTTCATTTGTCTCAGTATCGAGGATACCATAATTGGTCATCAATAATGGTTCACAAGAAAGGAAGAGTTCTCCCTTTCCTCGTTTAATGCTGACCACACGTGGCACCCAATAGCCTTCTGTAGAATCAGAATACTCCTCTGGGACCCAGCTTCTAACCAAAGTTTCACACGTAACATTGCCTTCTACTGCCACAGAATTACCTGTCATAGCAGAATAGACATGGTATTCTTTTTCCTGATAAGGCAACTGTCGAGAGAAAACTAAGGTATCATAAGGGATAGACTGATTCTTTATTGAATTCTGAACCTGCAAAGGGGAGAATGTACCTGTACCATACATACTTACAGTCAAGCCCGACATTAAAGAGTCAGGAATCAAATAAGACGTTGCGATAAACACCTTATTACCATTCTTCAAAAGCTTGTCCAAAGCCCGAAGATCTGTCTTTGTAAATTCAACTCTGCTTGCCAAAACCAAGAAAGCGTGCGGCTTTTTACCATAACCCTCACGTTCCAACTGTGGGAAAGTCTTCTGTGTAACCTCATAGCCAGCAGGAGTTGACTTCATCATCAGCGAGTCAAACACCGCACAACCAAATGGCTGCTTATCGTAATGATTGAAAGTTGAATTCCAAACGAACTTTGAAGGCGCATTCCACTCTAATAGGAAAACGAAGACAAGGAAGCCAACAACGAAGAACCAAAACCGTTTGTTCATTCCTTATCTCCTTTCTTTATATTGCTTTCCAAGTCTATCATCAGCTTTACCAACTCTTCCGAAGCCTGATAATTACCATATCTCACACGCATAAAAGCTGACGTCATTCGCTCGAAGTCTACTGATAGGAACTCACGAGTGTATTGAGTTGGAGTCTTATAGAGCTGCCAACTAATCTTATTACCGTCTGACAACCAACGAAGTGTACGCAGATAAACAACTCGAACAGCCTTATAATAATCCTTCTGTGCCATTGCTTTGGCATAGACAGCATCGAAGTCAACGCCATAGATGTTATCTTCTTGATCATCTTCATTCGCTATCTTACCAGCTCTACCAAAGAGTTTGAACTGATAACGATACAAAATGAAAGCAATAAGGGCAACAATAGCAAGCGCAAGAATAATGTAGATCACTATACGGAAATCCCCTTTGCCTTGAATATTGAATATCTCAGATAGGAATTCGCCTATCTTTGACATCAGCCAATCCCACCAACCAAGTTCAGGTGCCTGTAACTCTCGCGCATAGTTGTACGCATCATCAGAACGATACTGATGAAGTAACGCAGAATCACACGACAAAGTATCACTCAATGGCTGTAACATAGGGCTGAATTATCAGAGTTTACCGAAGTTATCAATATCTGTATCTTTCTCTGCCAACTCATCAAAATGCTGTATATCTTCCTCTACAGAGAAGCCATCTTCCTCCTCTGCAATGCTTCCATAATGAAAAGCTAAGGCAAAAGTAGAGAGTGTCATCGTAAGATACATACCAAAGTTCATAAATACAGATGACAAATATACGAAGAAACTATACACTGGACTTGTTGCAAAAGAGTTCTGAGTACTATCAGTAGCCAGCAAAACTGATTTCACTACTGTCAAGATATACCAAGGAATTGATGTGAATGAAGACAAGATATTGGTCAAGAAGCCTATCACAAACATCAAGCCTAACAACGACCAAAAAGAATGAAAGCCCAGTTTTAAACCACGAGATATAGAGCTAAATAGCGTTTCTTTATCTTCAAAAACATAGACAGGTAATGCCATAGAAATAGGCACACAGCATACAACTAACGCAAGAATAGGTATAATTGCTAATATTGGTGCACTTAGTGTTACTGAGAAGAAGATGATAAAAACCAAAATAGCTGTAAACAGAACGACGAGAACAGCAGTCATTGCCAATGAGCGTTTAATAACCTGAATGATTACAGGTTTTAAGTCACGCATCGTCACATCACGAAGTCTGTTTGGACTCTTATGATAGTATTTCACCATACCATAACAGATGCCTGCCAATAAGGTAGAGCCTATCAGTATACAGATAAAATATCCCAAGTATGAAGAACCTAATCTAAACATCATACCCTGCGCTACGTCAGCATCATCACCTATATCAAAAGTGTTGTTATAAAAAGGCGTTAAGACTTTCATCATAGCCTCCATTGCGAAGCCTTGCAACATACAAAATGGCAAAAGCAAGTAAGTGCATGCACGCAACAAAAGTTTGAAATTCTCACGAATAAAATCAAAAATCGCAGAGAACTTCTCACCGAATCCACGAACTTGATAGAGTTCAACCTTTGGTCTTTCTATTTTCATTGTTTAAATGATAATTACGTTTATATGGTAAGTAAATAAAATAATACACGACAAACGCCAATGAAGCAAGTATAATACTGAGACGGATAAAGTCATTCAACTCTGTATGACGAGTGATAAAACCTTCGATAAAACCTGCCAAGATAAAGATTGGGACTGTACCAACAACTATCTTCATTCCTCTCTTTGCACCACGCTGGAAGCTGACCAAGCGCGAGTAGGTACCCGGGAATAGCCAACCATTACCAATTGCCAAGCCTGCCGCACCAGCCACAATAATAGCTGAAAGTTCCAATGTACCATGCAACATAGTAGCTAAAAGGCTTTCACCTAATAATCCATGCTGATAAAAGAAAGTGTCAAAACAACCGACCATGATACCATTTCGGAATAATAGAAAGCCCGACATGAAACTTGTCAAGACTCCCGAAACAAAGACATTAAACGACACCATGATATTGTTCAGCGTAATCCCGAGGAACATACTTCCCTCTTCTTCATTGCCATATACCCCCATCGGATTACCTTTCGCCATATTCTCAAGTGTCATATCCATATACCCATCACCAAGTATCAGGCGTGGAAAAGACTCATCCCCTAAGGTTGAGACAACACCTATCAGCACACTCACCATAAAAATAATGAATGACAGAAGTAGCAACTTACGTTCTTTCCACATCACATCTGGCACCTCCTGTGTCCAAAAAGTCACCATACGCGACCATTTCTCCCGTTTATTACGGTAGATTTCATTATGGAGTGCGGAAGCAAGATTATTGAGATAAATCGTAATACGTGAACGAGGATAATGTGTCTGTGCAAAGGCGAGATCGGCTGTTAGCTCCGTATAAGCATCAGCCAACTGATCAGGCATCTCAAACTTGACATTATCTATCATGTCCTCCATTGCCCGCCACTTCTCAATATTATTGCGTATGAAAAGTATCTCTTTCATGCAAACTTTACACGTATTTTACACATTATTATTATTTAGGGAACAAAAGTAGAGTTTTTTTCTTACATTTGCAACAGAAATAACATATAATTCTCAACGAAATGTCTGAAGCCAATATTATCACAGGGCAATACGTACAGATAAGTCAGTCACCAGCCAGTTTAGGAGAGCGTATCATAGCACAAATAATCGATGGCTTTTTGGTTGTATGTTATCTGATTGGTATCACACTCCTTATTAGCGAGTTGAATCTTTCTTTTTTCTCGAATGGACTTGTATGGATGATTGGTGTCTATCTTCCAGCTGTCTTTTACCATTTCCTTATGGAACTTTTCAACCATGGACAAAGCGTTGGAAAGATGGTAATGCGCATACGTGTGGTGAAGAAAGACGGTACAACACCGGGTATTGGAGAATTCTTCATGCGCTGGCTTCTACAACTCGTCGACCTTGGTTTCTCGGGGATTGGTGCACTTATCATTCTTATATCTAAGAACTCACAACGATTGGGCGACCTTGCTGCGGGGACAATGGTTATTCGACTCAACGACTATCGAAAGATTCAAGTATCGCTTGACGAGTTCTATTACCTTGACCGAAAATACAAACCCGTCTATCCGCAGGCTGAAGACCTTTCACTTAACCAACTTGATGTTATCCAACGTACCCTCAATACTGAATACGGATACGAGCGCGAACGTCGCATTGCTTCCCTTGCAGCTAAGGTACGAGAACACCTCAAAATATCTGACACCAACACTGCTGACGAGAAGTTCCTCTACACTATCGTGCGTGATTACCAGCATTACAGCTTAGAAATAATATAAAGATTAGGGGAAACGTAAAACGACAAACTACAGGTAGAGGGGAAAATAACATGGATATCTAACAGAACTTCTCTGTATAACTTTGGTATTAGTGCCTTACGATGTCATGTTATAACGACAACAATAAAGCGTTCTACCCATTTTCATCCAACGTGTTTTTGCTTAGCACATGATGTGCGGATGCCCAACACACATTGTGTTCATGCCTAACACATGATGTGCGGAGCATTAATCACATTACAATTAGTTATCAAAACAAGTACTACTAATTGTTAGAAAAGAGTTATGATGACGTCTCTCAGAAAAAAGATAATAGCTATTGGAGGTGCTTTGGCTTACCCAACCATAAGTCTTTCACCTGACATTACAAGAGAACACTTCTCTGGGAAGTGGATACTTGTGACGGGTGCATCGCATGGAATAGGTAGGGCATTAACCGAAAAAATAATCAGTGCAGGTGCAAATGTCTTCCTCATTGCTCGTAGTGAAGCGGACTTACGTCTCTTATGTGCCAAAGCTAAGCAAATGGGAAGTAGTGCAGACTACTGCGCAATAGACCTAAGAGACAGAGAAGAACTGGAACAGCTTTGCCAAAAACTAAGGAAAACACTACTACGGTTGGATTACTTCTTTTGCAATGCGGGTAAATCTATCCATCGCAAGATCAATGATGCACTGGACCGGCTCCACGACTATGACCGCACCATAGACCTCAACTATCGTTCCTTGGTCGCACTTTCATTAGCTATCTTACCTGCCCTGAAAGCAAACAAAGGGCGTATCATCTATTCGTCATCAGTGAGTACACTCTATCCAATGGCACCGGGCTGGTCGGCTTATCATGCTTCAAAAAGTGCTGCAAACACATGGTGTGAGACAGCGAACAGCGAGTTTGCCCCATTAGGTGTCCGCGTACAGATAGCCTATTTACCCTTAGTTCACACAGCGATGTCAGATATTAACGAACAATACAAGCATCTACCTGCTTACGTCCCATCTGATGCAGCCAATATTCTGTTGAAACTTGCCATACGAAAGGTTAGAACTTATAAACCTTGGTGGGCAAAGTTATCAGCCCCAATAGCCTATCTCTTTGCTCCGATTATTCACCTATATTATAAGCGATTGCCATGAGAAGAAAGAATGAAGCTATCCTTTCAATCCTCTATCGCTTACACATAATCTCCCCAAAGGGTTTATTTGTGTGGGCAAAAAGCCTCATCTTGGAAGGTATTAGCCTGATGGCGCTACTTCGCTTCGTTGCTTACTTCTACCCACAACGCTGTGCTGTCATTGACGACAGCCTATCTTTGACCTATCGAGAACTCTACAATCGTACTCGTCAACTCGCACAGATACTCCACACAAAATACCACCTCCAACCCAAAATGAGAGTGGCTTTGATAGGACGTAACAGCCTTACCTTAACCATTCTTCTACATGCACTGTCACGATTAGGCATACACACCACCTTGCTTAGCACAGACTTAGGCACAAAACAGATAACAGCAGACTTACAAAAGCATCATTATCAACTCTTTATATATGACGAAGACCTCAAACAGGTTCCCATAGAAACTCCTTGTACGGCTGTTACAACAGAGACACTAAGCGACCTCCTTTTATCTAAGGAGGCGCAAACAAGAGACATAAAACTCCCTAAAATCTGGCGAGGAGGAGAAATAACCATTCACTCAGGGGGAACAAGTGGTGACTTTAAGAGCATTGCCCGCCGCCCCTCTATCACCTCTTTTCTTCCTCCATTGCTTGCGCTACTACACAACATCAGAATCTACGAATATAAGAGTGTACTGATTTCATTGCCATTCTATCATGGTTTCGGACTTTCAACGCTTATTATCTCCTTACTTATGGGTAAGAAGGTATGTCTACAAAAACGCTTCGATGCTATCAAAACCTTAGAGATTATTCAGCGTGAACAGATAGAGGTTATGCCAATTGTTCCTGCAATGCTCGCACGTTTTTGGCAGATTGAAAATGTAAAGGAGAAGATGAAGGGTCTACGGTGTCTGATAAGCGGTGGCGACAGACTGCCTAAAAGCCTCATCGAAACGACACATAAAGAAATAGGTGAGGTACTCTTTAACCTTTATGGTACGTCTGAAGCAGGATTTTTTATGCTGGCAACACCCAAAGAATTAGCTTCCTTTGAAGAGACAACCTTAGGTAAGCCTATCCAAGGAGTTGACTGTAAAATAAAAAATCTCAATGAAGAAGGAATAGGAACACTTTGGGTACGTTCTCGTTGGGCTATGCATGGAAAACAGAATCAATGGCAAAATACTGGCGATTTAGTCTCACAGAATAGCGAAGGTTACTTCTTTCATCATGGGAGAGCCGACCGAATGGTGGTCTGCGGAGGTGAGAACGTACAGCCTGAACACATAGAACAAGTTCTTCTCTCCCACCCTATGATTATTGCTGCACGTGCCTTTAACGTTCCCGACCATAACTTTGGCAATGTCATCCACACGGAAATAGAATGTACGCCAAAGGCAACTCTAACAGAGCTAACACTCCTCAACTGGCTTCGTCCACAACTGTCACGGGCAGAGATGCCACATAGCATCCACTTCAAAACCATTGAGATGCTCTCAACTGGCAAGCAGAAGCTGCGTTAAAAGCGCTCCGTCTTAACTCCAAATACAAACAGTTCTGAGTTCTTTTCATGATAAAAAAGAATTATTTTCATGAAAGAAAATATTTTTCTTCACGACAATAAATATTTCTTTTCATGAAAATAATTTGAGAACAATCAAAAAATTAGATAAATATAGGAGGATTAAAGGAGTAGTGAAGTTCTTCTCTATATCTTTTATCCACTAACAATAAAGCCATCATCAACAGTCTATTGCCGTAGATGATGGCTTTACTTTTATAGAATCACACCCTTTCTTAGAGATGATGTCTATTCCTTTTCCTCTTGAGGAAGCATGATAAGGGCTTCTTGTTTCTTACCATCCATCATAATCTTCAATGGTTTCGGGAAACGAACGTGGCGTACCCATTTTGTTTCTTCCACAGCTGGCAGGGCATCAAGTACACTTCGCTGATAGAATCCGTCTTCCTTATAAGGATTAATCGTGAAATAGCCTACACCGAAAGAGGTGAGATTCTGGAAGAAGTGTGTTCCCTGACTCGGGTCAACTCGATAATGTTCAAGTCCTTCTTCGACAATGACACGGGCTGCCGAGATGTGTGGCCACTTCACAGGAATACCTAACCATGGGTCGCTTGAACCCCAACGACCAGGACCAATAAGCACATAGTTCTTTTCAGCATCAAGGAATTTGCGATTTATCCGTTCTATCTCGTCAGCGATGGCAAGGTTATTGGATGCCGTAAAAGAACTGTCGGTCTTTACATATACAACATCTTCCACGTCATCTGATACGCCATGTCCCAAAGAGTTATGACTCCGCAACAAACATTGTTCATCGGATATTTCCGTGAGATCTTCGTCTAACATCTGTTTTGAGTCAACGATGGGACGAATCTGCAAGAGATATAGTTCGCCCGTACGGTCACTATTCAGATTAACCGCAAACTCTATCTCCACTGGACGACGCATTGCATTAGCACCATAAGTCATAGCCATTTGCAATAGCTCGGGCAATGGGAAAACATTCTGTTGGAGTATGCCACAGAAAGAAATAACCTTTCGTCCTCCCTCGTAGAGCCCATCGTAAATAGCTTGGTCTTCGGGTGAGTAAGTGGAGGCGATATATTGTAGACTGCCATCAGCCTCAGCATCTTTCACACGTAGTTTGAGGATATTAAAGCCATCGTCCACCTTGAAATCTTCACTGATATGCTTCATATCAAGTGCATAGAACTGGGTCTGGGTCTCACGCAAGGCTATCTCCATTTCGCTCATCTGCAAGACTTGATTCGGATGGAACGGACAAACACGCAAGGTCTGCCCACCATCGACAATATACTTACCCAATCCCAATGCCAAAGAGGCTATACCCTCCTCTGCTTTCTCTTCTCCTATAGGGTAATAGTTGAGAGAGCGAAGAACGCCAGAGATATTCGGATAGAAATGATTGCCATACTCCTTGCCAACTACCTGCTGCAAGATAACCGCCATCTTCTCCTGATCAATGACATTACTTGTAGCTGTCATATAAGCCTTAGAGTCACGATAATAAACCGAGGCATAGACAGCCTTGATAGCACAAGCCAACATACGCAGCATTTCATACTTATCTTCGAGATAAGGAATCATATAAGTAGAATAGATTCCTGCGAAAGGTTGGTAATGACTGTCTTCCAATAACGAACTGGAACGAACGGCTATCGGTGAGCGTGTTGCCTCAAAGAAGGTGAAGAAATCACCTATATACTCATCTGGCAACTGAGCACGAAGAAAGGCATGGAGTATCTCTTCATCGCTCGCATCACTCAAAGCAATCTGATAAAGATTGTTCTGCTCCATAAAACTATCGAAGACATCCGTACAAAGAACAACCGTCTTCGGTATCTGTACCTTAGCATTCGGGAAGCTATTGAAGTCGGGGTGACGCTTGATAACATTGTCGAGAAAAGCCAAACCACGTCCCTTACCACCTAATGAACCGTCACCAATACGTGCGAAGTGGGCATAGCGGTCGAACTTCCGTCTATCGAACAAGGCGACAACACCCACATTGCGCATCCGTCGATAGGCAACAATAGCATCAAAGATAATCTGTCGGTGAATTTCCACATCTTGCAGTTTATGCCAAGTGATGCCTTTCAGGAAAGAAGACACAGGAAAGATGGCACGTGCTGAGAGCCAACGACTCATGTGGTTACGGGAGATATGATATAGAATGGAGTCACGTGGGATAGTAAAGATGTTATCCTGTAACTCCTTCAAACTACGAATACGCATCACCTCCTTACGTGTCTTTGGATCACGGAAGATAAAGTCCCCGAAGCCCATGTGTTCTTCAAGCAAGTGACGAAGGTCAACGCTCATCTTCTTTGAGTTCTTATCGACAAAACGGAATCCCTCTGCCTCAGCCTTCTCTCGGTTCTCACTCTCTGAACTTTCGATAATCAATGGGAGGTATTCGTCCTCTTTTCGTATGGCACGAAGCAGTTTAAATCCAGCCTCTGGGTCTTTCTCAACAACAGGAATGTTCCCTTCTGTCGCAGTTCGCTCCTTCTCTTTAACATTATTAATAGGGAACCTCACATCAGAGATAACGCCCAAACAGTTGTCCTTATAGCGTTGATAGATTTCCCATGCTTCCTCGTATGTACGTGCCAAAACCACCTTTGGTCGTCCACGCTGACGCAAGGAGGCATCGTGCCGGGTCAAGGCTTCTGTGGCAAAATTCTGACTTTGCGTTAGAATATAGCTATATAAATTAGGTAGAATAGACGAATAAAAACGGATGGAGTCTTCAACAAGCAATATCATCTGTACACCAACTTCATGGATATCATTGTCTATATTCATCTTATCCTCCATCAGTTTAATGATAGAGAGGATGAGGTTGGTATTTCCCAACCAACAGAATACATAATCAAAGATGCTTAGATCCTCGTGTTGTATGCGTTTTGTGATACCATGAGAGAAGGGCGTCAATACCACACAGTGAATATCTGGAAACTCTGTCTTTACAGCTCTCGCAACATCAAAAGCATCGTTATCAGCATTACCCGGCATACAGATAACAAGGTCAATATCTACCGTATTAAGCACCTTAGAGGCTTCTTCCGTTGTAGAAACCTGTGTAAAGGTTGGCGGATAACGCAGACCTAATTCCATATACTCATTGTAGATTTTCTCTTCCACACGTCCATCGTCCTCCAACATGAAGGCATCATATGGATTTGCTACAATCAAAACATTGTAAATTCGTCGCATCATCAGATTGACGAAACTAACGTCTTTTAGGTAAAAATTACCCCATTGTGCAGGAACTTGCTCGCTCATAACCAAAAACTTAATATTGGACAAAAATACAAAATAAATATAAGTCAACCTATCTTTTCGCAACTTAAATAATATATTTTTTATTACTTTGCAAACTGGTGACCATCTTTTGCGACCAAAGCAGCTTTCAAAAAGAAAGAAAAAAAAGAAAAAAAATTGATTTTCATTTGGACTTTTGATAGAATTTGAATATATTTGCCGTACCATTCTGAACTGAATGATACTATCTAACGTAAACAAATAAAAGTCAATTTACTATGGAAGTCGAAAAAATCATGCAAGCACTGGAGCAGAAGCATCCAGGTGAATCAGAGTATTTGCAGGCAGTACACGAAGTGCTCATGTCTGTAAAGGATGTTTACAATCAGCACCCAGAGTTTGAGCGCGCAAGTATTATTGAGCGTATTGTTGAGCCTGAGCGTGTTATCACATTCCGCGTACCTTGGGTTGATGATCAGGGTAAGGTTCAGGTAAACATTGGTTACCGCGTGCAGTTTAATGGTGCTATTGGTCCTTACAAGGGTGGTCTGCGTTTCCACGCATCAGTAAACCTCAGCATTCTGAAGTTCCTTGGCTTCGAGCAAACATTCAAGAATGCACTCACCACATTGCCTATGGGTGGTGGTAAGGGTGGTTCAGACTTCTCTCCACGTGGTAAGAGTGATGCTGAAATCATGCGTTTCTGCCAGGCTTTCATGAACGAGTTGTATCGCCACATCGGTCCTGATGAGGATGTTCCAGCAGGTGACATCGGTGTTGGTGGTCGTGAAATTGGTTATCTCTTTGGTCAGTATCGCAAGCTGACTCACCAGTTCCAAGGTATGCTCACTGGTAAGGGCAGAGAATGGGGTGGCTCAATCCTCCGTCCAGAGGCTACTGGTTATGGTGCGCTCTACTTCGTTCACCAGATGATGGAGACCCACGGTCTTGATATCAAGGGTAAGACTGTTGCTCTCTCAGGCTTCGGTAACGTTGCATGGGGTGCTGCTAAGAAAGCTACCGAACTCGGTGCAAAGGTTATCACATTGAGTGGTCCTGACGGTTATATCTATGACCCAGACGGTATCAGCGGTGAGAAGATTGAGTACATGCTCGAACTCCGTAACAGTGGTAATGACGTTTGTGAGCCATACGCAGAGAAATATCCTGGTGCACAGTTCTTCAAGGGTCGTAAACCATGGGAGCAGAAGGCAGACATCTATTTGCCATGTGCTACTCAGAACGAGCTTAATGGTGAGGATGCAGACAAGATTCTTGCTTACAAGCCATTGTGCGTAGCTGAGGTTTCAAACATGGGTTGTACTGCCGAGGCTGCTGAAAAGTTCACTGAGGCTAAGCAGCTCTTCGCTCCTGGCAAGGCTGTTAACGCTGGTGGTGTTGCTACATCAGGTCTCGAAATGTCACAGAACTCTCTCCGTCTCTCATGGAGTCCAGAAGAGGTTGATCAGAAGCTCCATTACATCATGAGTTCTATCCATGAGCAGTGCGTGAAGTATGGCAAGCAGGCTGATGGTTACATCGATTATATTAAGGGCGCCAATATTGCAGGCTTCATGAAGGTAGCGAAGGCTATGCTTGCACAGGGTGTCGTATAAATAGACCAGTCTTTCTAATCCCTCTCCTGCTCTACAAAGCAGGGAGGGGATAAAGGTTTGTTCTATAAATTATCTTTAATGGTTTTACTCTTTTAGGTAATTTATAGAACCAACCTTAGCTCTTATAAAGAGAAGGCTGGCGATATTAAATAATAAATATGTATAGAACCAAACTTCTCCTTATAGCGTTATTTACGCTATGCAACATCTTTACGCTGACAATACAAGCACAGTCAGATGGTAAAGCTTCTTATTACAGTAACGGATTACACGGTCGCAAGATGAGCAATGGCGAACGTTACGACCGTAATGCCTTTACTTGTGCACACCGCACACTTCCCTTTGGTACACGTCTAAAAATTACGAATCCTCGTAATGGTAAATCTGTCATTGTCCGCGTAACGGATCGTGGCCCATTTGTTCGTGGACGTGTCGTTGACTTGTCATATGCTGCTGCACGTGAATTAGGTACTATTGCCAGTGGTGTGGCCTACGTTAAGGTTGAACTTGTACGAAAGGAGACAGAGATACCTTTCCCATCTGAGTCAATGGGAATACTTGAAATGCCTGAAATCGAATATGGTACCGCAGGCGTATGCTATGAGTTTATCCCTGAATGGGAAAAGGTTGAAGAGGATAAACCAAAGGAGATTGAGCGCAAAGTGGATACACGCTTAAACAACAAAAAAGCTCCACAGCAGGCGAAGGTTGAAAAAGAGAACAAGGAGAATAACACCGACCCACACAAGCAGGTGCAGACTTCTACTCCTACTAATCAGCAGGCAGCCAAGGCTAAGTCACAGACAACACCTGTTCGCACGACTCCAACAACGACCAATAGACAGCAGACTGTACAACAGAATAAGCCAACCACACAATCTACTACACCAAAGAATGAGTCAAGTAGTAGCTGGAGCAACTTCTTCAAACGTGTCAAGGAGGGTGTGACTGGACTCTTTGAATAGAAAAATATAAAAACAATAGCAGCCCCTCCCCCGTCCCCTCCCCCATAGGGAGGGGCGTAAATACCGTGATATTCCCGACCATTTCCCTTTAAGTCTTAGTATCTCTGTACAAGTATTATCTATGTTATAACTCGTTTCTAACAACAAGTTGATCCCCTCTTAGATAACATATAGAAAGATAATTAGTACCCAACACCATTGGTGTTTACCAACAGCACGACATGTGCTAAGCATCCACACGTCGCTTGAAGATAGGAAGAAAGAATATGATAGAATGATAATAGTAACACGTTAATAGCTAACTAAGATGAAGAACATAACCAAAATGAACAAAAAGAAATAGGGGGTGCATCAGTCAATGATGCATCCCCATTCCGTCATTTAAAGCCTTAGTTATCAGTAGTTAGTACTTACACAATAATATCTTTATAATCTCTATCAAATACTATTCTTTTTAATTCCGAGCAATAAGATAACGGTTAAATATCCTCCTTATAGTAGTTCAACAATCTTACTTGCTGGTCTTTATATTAAATTCCGTCACCTTACTTATACTCTTCTGACCTTGCAGAATAGTTAAAGCAAATCGTGCCATACCATTCTTTAATTTCTTATCAGCCTTCACAAGG
>CAMUQM010000027.1 GCA_947095945.1 uncultured Prevotella sp. | reverse complement strand
TTTCGGTGGACAGACTGCATTGAACTGTGGCGTTGAATTGGATAAGACTGGCGTTCTCCAGAAATATAATGTAAAGGTTTTAGGTACTTCTGTTAAGGCTATCATGGATACTGAGGACCGTGAACTCTTCGTAGACCGACTTGATGAAATAGATGTAAAGACTATTAAGAGTGAAGCATGTGAGGATATCCAACAAGCACGTGTGGCTGCAAAGAACCTCGGCTATCCTGTTATTGTTCGTGCTGCTTATGCATTGGGTGGTCTCGGTAGTGGTTTTGCTGATAATGAAAATGAACTAAATGCACTCTGTGAGAAGGCTTTTTCATTCTCTCCTCAGGTGTTGGTTGAGAAGAGTTTGAAGGGTTGGAAGGAGATTGAGTACGAAGTTGTTCGTGACCGTTATGACAATTGTATCACTGTTTGTAACATGGAAAACTTCGACCCGCTTGGTATTCATACAGGTGAGTCTATCGTTATTGCACCATCTCAGACCCTTTCTAACAGTGAGTATCATAAGCTCCGTGCATTGTCTATTAAGATTGTTCGCCATATTGGTATTGTTGGTGAATGTAATGTTCAGTATGCTTTCGATCCAGAGAGTGAGGACTATCGTGTCATTGAGGTAAATGCTCGTCTGTCACGTTCTTCTGCTCTTGCCAGCAAAGCAACAGGTTATCCTCTTGCTTTTGTCGCTGCTAAGTTGGGCATGGGCTACGGACTCTTTGAGTTAAAGAACTCTGTTACAAAGACAACTTCTGCTTTCTTTGAGCCAGCACTCGACTATGTAGTCTGCAAGATTCCACGTTGGGACCTCAGTAAGTTCCGTGGTGTTGATAAGGAGTTAGGCTCAAGTATGAAGTCTGTTGGTGAGGTTATGGCTATTGGTCGTAACTTTGAGGAGGCTATTCAGAAAGGACTTCGCATGATTGGACAGGGTATGCATGGTTTTGTTGAGAACAAAGAATTGCAGATTGACGACCTTGATGCAGCTCTTCGTGAGCCAACCGATAAACGTGTCTTCCTTATTTCCAAGGCAATGCACAAAGGCTATACGGTTGATCAGATTCATGAGTTGACTAAGATTGACCGTTGGTTCCTCAATAAGCTCAAGCATATTATTGACATTGATGAGGAGTTGAAGCGTAAGAATATCAATACACTTGATAAGGAACTTCTGCGTACAGCTAAGGTTTATGGTTTTACAGACTTCCAGATTGCACGTGCAGTTGGACTGGAGGAGGAGTGCAAGCATATGCACGAAGCAATGCGAATTGTTCGTCGTCTGCGTAAGAGTTTTGGCATCCTTCCTGTTGTTAAGCAGATTGATACGCTTGCTGCAGAATATCCAGCACAGACTAATTACCTCTATGTAACATACGCTGGTGTAGCTTCTGATATTACATTCCCAAATGATCGCAACTCGGTTATTGTACTTGGTTCAGGTGCTTATCGTATTGGTAGTTCTGTAGAGTTTGACTGGTGTGGTGTTCAGGCTTTGAATACTATTCGCCGTCAAGGTTATCGTTCTATCATGATTAACTATAACCCAGAAACTGTTTCAACGGATTACGATATGTGTGACCGTCTCTACTTCGATGAACTAACTTTCGAACGTGTAATGGATATCATTGATGCAGAGAACCCACACGGTGTGATTGTATCTACTGGTGGCCAGATTCCTAATAACCTTGCGATGTATCTTGATGAGGAGAATGTACCAATTCTCGGTACTTCTGCAAAGGATATTGATAACGCTGAGGACCGTGCTAAGTTCTCATCTATGCTTACAGAGAGCAGAATTAACCAGCCAGAATGGAGTGCGTTGACAAGCATGGATGATATTGATAAGTTTGTTGACCGTGTAGGCTTCCCAGTGTTGGTACGTCCATCTTACGTTCTTTCTGGTGCTGCAATGAATATTTGTTCTAACAAGGACGAGCTAACTCGCTTCCTTCAATTGGCTGCGAATGTCAGTGTAGATCACCCAGTTGTAGTAAGTAAGTTTATCGAATACGCCAAGGAGATTGAAATGGATGCTGTTGCACAGGATGGTGAAATCATGGCATACGCAATCTCTGAGCATATTGAGTTTGCTGGTGTTCACTCTGGTGATGCTACAATTCAGTTCCCACCACAGAAACTTTATGTTGAGACTATGCGCCGTATTAAGCGCATCAGCCGTCAGATTGCAAAGAAACTGCATATCAACGGACCATTTAACATTCAGTTTATGGCGCGCGATAATGATATTCTCGTTATTGAGTGTAACCTCCGTGCGAGCCGTTCATTCCCATTCGTTAGTAAGGTATTGAAGATTAATTTCATCGACTTGGCTACGAAGATTATGCTCGGTGCACCTGTTGAGAAACCAAGCAAGAACCTCTTCGACCTTGATTACGTAGGTATAAAGGCTTCTCAGTTCTCATTCAATCGATTGCAGAAAGCCGATCCTGTGTTGGGTGTTGATATGAGTTCTACAGGTGAGGTAGGTTGTTTGGGTGATGATACCTCAACAGCATTGTTGAAGTCAATGCTGTCTGTAGGGCTTCGTATACCAAAGAAGACTATCCTTCTCTCAACTGGTGGTGCAAAGCAGAAGGCAGCAATGCTTGATGCAGCAAAGATGTTGAAGGAGCATGGTTATGAACTTTATGCAACAGTTGGTACATCTAAGTATCTTGCAGAGAACGGAATTGAGAACACTTGTGTTTATATGCCTTCAGATGAAGGAAAGCATCCACAGGCGCTCGACCTTTTGCATGAGAAGAAGATAGACATGGTGGTGAATATGCCAAAGGACCTTACTCCACGCGAGTTGACCAATGGTTATAAGATTCGCCGTGCAGCTATCGACCTCAATGTGCCATTGATTACAAATAGCCGATTGGCAAGTGCATTTATCTCTGCTTTCTGCAATGTCAGCTTGGATGACATTGACATTAAGGCATGGGGGGAGTATTAATAGTTTTTGGGGTAAAGGAGTTAAGGAAGTTAGAAGGAGTTTAGTAGCAATTACCATTGTTGGGGTTAATACCTTTTACTAAACTCCCTTGACTTCCAAAGTAAGGATTAGGGACGTATTGCCTTAACTCCCTCTAACTCCTTTAACCTTTTTACTTTCTTAAAGATGAAACAACATTCTATGAAGTTACTGATTTTAGTCTTTGTTACTATCTCAGCAGTAGCTTTCATCTCTTGCTCTGGTTGTTCTTCACGAGGAGTAGGACATTACGATACGACACAGGTCGACACGATGATAGCTGTCGACCTTGACCATGATACGTCTGGTGACGGAACGTATGTCTCTTCATGGACTTATCTTAATGATTCTGCGGTAGCTAATATGCAGAGTGCACCAAACAAGAAGTCGCAGATAACGGCTTCTAATCGTATGAACATTCGTGTGCGTTATCTTGGACGTGTTGGTGTTGAAGCTTGTATGATTCTTGGTGATGGTGAACAGTTTGCTGGTAACAGTTATGATACAACCAACTTCGTTCGTGTCTATGCGTATGGAGAAGAGGTAGGGCGTTTCAAATATAAGCCGGGTATCAGTAAGCAGACAGACTCCGCTTTTGTTCAGAATCCAGAAGTTTTTGTTGATTGTCTCCGTAAATATCGTTCATTCAAGATTGAAACAACTACCTTTACCAGCGGAACACTTGTTTATAGCTTTGATGCCATTGCTGCATTGGCAAGAAGAAAATAAAAGTAAAGTCTTACCTTTGGGGTAATCATCTTTTAATGTGAAAGTAACATTTATATCTCTAACTATCAGAGCATATTATTATAAGAAGGTAGTATTTAAAGGATAAAGCATAATGAAGAAAGGACTTGTATTAGAAGGAGGAGCCATGCGCGGTTTGTTTTCAGCTGGCGTAATGGATGTCCTGATGGATAATAATATATGGCCTGATGGCGTTGTTGGTGTTTCTGCAGGTGCAGCCTTTGGTTGTAATATGAAGTCGAAACAGCATGGACGTGTACTCAGATATAATCAGAAATTAGCAAACGACTGGCGTTATGCTTCGCTACGTTCGCTCTTGACAACAGGTGATTACTATGGTGGTGAATATGCTTACCATTATATGCCTCGTCACATTGATTACTTTGACGTTGATACCTTTCGTGAGAATCCGATGGAGTTTTGGGCTGTATGTACAAATGTTGGGACAGGTAAGGCAGAATACAAGCGATTGATGGAGGTTGATGATAATTGTTTAGAGTATATTCGTGCCTCTGCATCTATGCCTATTGCTGCTCGTATTGTGACTGTAGAAGGTAAGGAACTCTTAGATGGTGGTATTGCTGATTCTATACCACTTCGCTTCTTTCAGGAGCAAGGCTATGAACGTAATTTGGTTGTTCTTACTCAACCAGAGGATTTTATAAAAGAGCCAAACTCGTTAATGCCACTTATGCGTATGTGGTTACATCGTCATCCACGTATGGTTAGAGCATTAGAGCAGCGGCATATTATGTATAATGAAGAGTTAGCTTATATTCGTGAAGAAGAAAAGAAAGCTAACACGTTGGTTCTCCGTCCCAAAGGAAAACTAACCATAGGACATTTCTCGCACGACCCTGCAATGATGCAAACGACCTATGATCAGGGTAGGGAAGTAGCTTTAGAACATCTAAACGAGATTAAGGAATTGTTTGGAGTTAGTGAGATGAAATAAATGATATATTGTTCTAAAAGAGAATTCATACTTTATTACATTATAAGTATAAATCAAATTAATTATTTGGCAGTAGAGAATCTGTCACAAAAATAAGATAAAAATGGATACGACAACAAATGAGAAAGTGAGTATTCTGTTTATTTGCTTAGGTAATATTTGTCGCTCTCCGGCTGCTCACGCAGTGATGCAACATCTTGTTGAAGAACGTGGATGTGCAGATAGATATATCATTGACTCAGCAGGAATAGGTAATTGGCACGTAGGACAGTTACCTGATAAGCGTATGCGTGAACATGGTAGACAGCGTGGATATAGCGTTGATCATCGTGCTCGTCAATTCGATGCGCGTAGAGACTTTGAGCTATTCGATAAGATTGTCGTAATGGACGAGGATAATTATCGTAACATTACGTCTCAAGCACCTAATGAAGCGGCACGAGAAAAGGTCGTACGAATGGCAGATTTCTTTACTCAACATCCTTCTGCTACTTGCGTTCCTGATCCATATTATGGTGATGCTGACGATTTTAACTTAGCTCTTGATTTAATTGAAGATGGTTGTGAGGGTATTCTTAATACCATCTAATGCTTCTAATTCAGGGTAGTATAATTCTTCTCTAACCACAAACAATACTCATTTTAACAACATATTGTTAGGTGTTAAGTACTCCGCACCATTGGTGTTAACCGTTAGCACACATGGTGCTAAGCATCCGCACGATGTGTGCTGGGTGTAAATACGTCAGTAGATAATGGACAAAAGGGGCGTAACAGGCATTGTCATAAGATGTGGTAAGCGCTGATAACCACTTTGTATGGCAAACGTCTTATCGAAAAATGAGTAATAGAAAAACTCCCATAACAAGCCATTGCTGGTAATGTTATGGGAGTTCCTATTTTATTTCTTAGTATTTTATATTATTCCATAGTCTTCAATATCTCCTGACAGAGCATATAGCCTTTAATCATCATACGTGGAACGTGGAATGGACCCTTGAAGATATTACCCTTTGCAGGCTGTGCCACTCTTCCATCACGATGGAGATAACCATACCACTCAGGATAGTCTTGGTCAGGGAAGTGGGCGTATGTCCACTCGCTGATACGCTGGTGACGATAGAGATACTCTTCGTCGCCTGTTCCAAGGTAAGCATAGAGAGAGGCAATGATAGTCTCACACTGTGGCCACCAAAACTTCATATCTTGTGAATAGTCCTGTGGAGGGAGGTTGCGGCAGTCGCAGAAGTTGATGATACCACCATATTGCTTGTCCCATCCCCAGTCCCATGACCAGTCGAAGATAGTGAGGGCGGTGTCGAGTAGTTCCTTGTCCCAGTTGCGCAACTTTGCCTCTTCCATGATAAACCATGCTGTTTCGATACAATGGCCGGGGTTGATGGTACGTGCTGCGTTGGTGTCAATGAATTCTCCCTTTGGACCAACAGTTTCAAGCAATGCCTTAAACTCTGGGTGCATGAAGTAGCGACGGAGCAATGAGATAGACTCGTCAATCTGCTGGATCAATGTTGGGTCGTCAATTACCGCACGAAGACGTGAACCAACGTTGATGAGAATCATAATGATAGAGTGGCTCTGCATCTCTACACCAACTTCATACTTAGCAGGGAGGAAGCCCGGAGTAGAAAGAAAGCGTTGTGCATCATGGAATACCTGCAATGCTCTTTCTGCATAATGCTTGTCACCTGTTGCCAAAGAGTATTCTGCAAAGGCAATAGCAGCGAATGTCTCAGAGAATACATAGCGACGTTTACGCAGTGGCTTTCCCTCTGCTGTTACCTCAAAGTACATGTGCCCGTCCTCATCAAAGCAATGCTTCTCAATGAAGTCGATAGCAGACTTAGATGCCTCAAGCCATTCCTGATTCTTTTCTACATTATTGTAAGCAAAAGCACAAATGAATGCCCATCGTCCTTGGAACCACACCGACTTGGTTGTGTCCATCAATGAACCATCACGATTCAGACAGGTGTATATACCGCCATTCTCCTTGTCCCAACCATGGTTCAACCAGAAAGGCATGATGTTGTTTGTAAGGTCGTTCTTATAGGTTTCAGCCCATGAACGCAAGTATTCTTTTTTATCCATAATTTTAGGTGATATAGACAATGTTTTAAAATCCAAATGTATCGTAAAGTAAAGAGGACAATCTGTGCTTTTGTATGGCTGTCCTTTACTACTGTGCTTTGGCAAATTTAGGACTAAATTATCAATTATCCAAAGAAAAGAATTGAAAACTCTTTCTCTCTTGCCAATAGGGTATATCTTATTTTAGTGCTTTTGCAAGGAAGCGGGAAGTATAGCTTTCCTTATTCTTTGCCACAATCTCTGGTGTTCCACAGCCTAACATACGACCGCCACCACGACCACCTTCTGGTCCCATGTCAATGATGTAGTCTGCAAGTTTGATGACATCGAGATTATGCTCGATGATGACTACTGTGTTGCCACGGTCAACAAGCTTCTGTAAGACGTCCATCAAGATACGAATATCTTCAAAGTGAAGACCTGTCGTAGGCTCGTCAAGAATGTAAAGTGTCTTACCTGTGTCACGCTTTGCGAGTTCGGTTGCTAACTTGACACGCTGACTCTCACCACCAGAGAGGGTAGTGGAACTTTGTCCAAGTTTGATATATCCTAAGCCAACATCTTGTAATGCCTTTATCTTCGGCAGAATCTGTGGTACGTTCTCAAAGAACTCTACAGCCATATTGACTGTCATATCCAATACATCTGCAATTGATTTTCCTTTAAAGCGTACTTCAAGGGTTTCGCGGTTATAGCGTTTGCCGTGGCAGACCTCACAAGGTACCATCACATCAGGCAGGAAATTCATTTCAATAGTTTTGTATCCATTACCGCCACAAGTCTCACATCGTCCTCCTTTCACGTTGAAAGAGAATCGTCCCGGCTTGTAACCACGAATCTTTGCTTCAGGAAGATTGACAAATAGTTGGCGAATATCAGAGAATACACCCGTGTATGTAGCTGGGTTACTGCGAGGAGTACGACCAATAGGACTTTGGTCAACGTTCACCACCTTATCAATGTTATCAATGCCTTCAATCTTTCTGTAAGGCATTGGACGCTTCAGAGAACGGTAAAAATGTTGTAAAAGAATAGGCTGTAAAGTCTCGTTGATAAGCGTACTCTTTCCAGAACCAGATACACCCGTAACGACTGTGAGACTGCCAAGTGGGAAAGTTACGTCCACATCTTTTAGGTTATTACCTTTACAACCAGTGAGTTGAATGGTCTTTCCGTTGCCCTCTCGTCGTTCCTTTGGGATTTCGATAGCACGTTCACCGTTTAGATACTGTGCGGTGAGTGTGTGTGTCTTGAGCATATCTTCAGGCTTACCTTGGAATACAACCTCACCACCTTTGCGACCAGCTTTTGGTCCAATGTCTACAATCCAGTCTGCTGCTCGCATCATGTCTTCGTCGTGCTCAACAACAATGACCGTATTACCCATATTGCGTAGTTCCTTGAGCGAGTTAATGAGTCGTTCGTTATCCCGCTGATGCAGACCAATAGATGGCTCATCGAGGATGTAAAGTACGTTGACAAGTTGTGAACCAATCTGTGTTGCAAGGCGGATACGCTGGCTCTCTCCACCAGAGAGAGTTGCACTCTGACGGTTCAAGGCGAGATAATCAAGTCCCACATCGAGTAGGAAGTTTATACGCTTACGAATCTCTTTTATAATTTCAACAGCAATTGTACGCTGCTTCTCGCTCATGTGTTCTTCAACATGGTCTATCCAGTCTTTCAACTCGGTAATGTCCATTTCCGCAAGGTCAGCAATATTCTTGTCCCATATTTTATAGGATAAAGCCTCACGATTCAGGCGGTGCCCATGACATTCTGGGCATTGAGTTTCGGCAATGAACTGGTCTGCCCACTTCTTTCCTGCTGAGGAGTCGTCGTTCTCCATAACAGTACGGAGATACTTAATGATACCATCAAAGGATACAAAGTAGTCGGAGGTGGTATGTACAAGTTCTTTGGCTATTTTCAACTTCTCCAGCGAACCGTACAGAACCTCATCCATTGCCTCCTTTGGTATATCCTTGATGGGTGTTTTAAGACTAAAATCATACTTCTTCAATAAAGCATCTATCTGCCAGAAAATCATCTGGTTCTTGTATTTTCCTAAAGGGATAATTGCACCGCTATGAATGTTTTGTTCGTCATCTGGAATCACTTTCTTTAAGTCAATCTCATCTATGACACCCAAGCCTTTACACTGAGGGCAGGCACCTTCGGGTGAATTGAATGAGAAGATGTTTGGCGCAGGGTCTTTGTACGCTATGCCCGTAACAGGGTCCATCAATCGTTTTGAGAAGTATTTAGCTTCATTGCGTTCGTTATCAAGAATCATAATCAAACCTTCTCCTTGCTTCATAGCAGTCGTAATCGTCTTGGCTAAACGCTCACGCAGTGTATCATTCTCCGTTCCACCAAGTTTCATTTTGTCGATAACTACTTCAATGTTATGGTTCTTGTAACGGTCTACTTTCATACCGCGTGTAAGTTCCTCAACCTCTCCATCTATGCGGATATACAAGTAGCCTTTGCGACGCATTTGCTCAAAGAGTTCACGGTAGTGACCTTTACGATTGCGGACGAGCGGAGAGAGGATATATATCTTTCTGTCTTGATAATCAGACATTATCATATCCACCACTTTCTCCTCAGTATATTTCACCATCTTTTCACCACTCATATATGAGTATGCTTCGCCTGCACGAGCAAAGAGTAGACGGAGATAATCGTATATTTCTGTGGTTGTTCCGACGGTAGAGCGAGGATTCTTGTTCGTTGTCTTTTGTTCAATAGAGATAACAGGAGAAAGTCCTGTAATCTTATCCACATCAGGGCGCTCCATGTTTCCAAGGAAGTTACGTGCATATGCAGAAAAGGTTTCAATGTAACGACGTTGACCTTCGGCGAAAATGGTATCAAAAGCAAGCGAACTCTTTCCAGAACCGGATAGTCCAGTAAAAACAGTAAGTGAGTTGCGTGGGATGGTTATATCTACATTCTTCAGATTATGTACTCTGGCTCCGAAGACTTCTATTTTCTCATTCATTGAAGTTGTTGGGTGTTGGGTGTTGAATGTTGGGTGTTTATGAATTGTTGATTGATGGGGGACGGGTGTTTGGTGTTGAATGTTTTGTGTTGTGGATTTCCTCCGTGTCGATGACTTCCTTAATGGTAAGAAGTGATGAAAATCACTATTCTTCACCACCTATCTTTCATCACCCATCACCCACTCTGCATCACCTCGTAGACTGTGTATAGCCTCTAAGCAGGTTGACATCTCGTCGGATACGGAACTCTTTGCCGTCTGCTCCTTTGGCAGTGACATTGACGAAATAAGTTCCTTGGGCAACATCTTTGCCTTTATACTTGCCATCCCAGCCACCAGCAGGGTCATTCCATTCATATATCTTTTGTCCCCAACGGTTAAAGATGATAGCTTTAAACTCTACAATACTTTTATATCCAGGTTTCGCACGATAGACATCATTAATACCATCGCCATTAGGTGAGAAAGCATTAGGCATCTGCAGACTACTTTCACTGATAGAGAAACTGATAGCGTTATAGCGTGTAGTATCACCATTCAGTATTTCATAGAGCACGACTCTTGTGGTTCCAGCCTCTGTAAAGGTGTATTCAGTGTTCTCATCATAACGGATAAGAAAAGCTGAACGTGGATTCTTTTGATTGAAGAAGTGCCATTCATAATTTGTGGCAGCATCGTTTGTTGTAGGTGGATTAGCTGAAAATACAATCGTAAGTGGAGCCGAACCAGCGTAAGTTTCACTCGCTGTAATAGTATTGATTTCACCATTTGCATCGGTATATTTACCTGATGGTTGGCAATTTTGTGCCCATGCTATAGAAGAAATAAGCATTGACAGTATTACACTAAATATTCTAAAATTATAATGTTTCATTCCAAAAGTTAGTTTGATGTTACCTTGAAAAATGTATAATCGTGCAAATTTACATATTTTTTCCCATACAAACAAGTAAAAGTATCTGTCTGCACGATATAATAGTATGCTAAAAGCGTTTTTGTGTTTTTTATCATTCTACATCTTTTGATTACAAATTTCTTTTGTATATTTGCAGCTGTAATTTTATTACTGTTTGAAAACAAAAGTATGTTTATAAGAAGTTATTTAAAATATCTTATGGTGTTTTTGGCTATGACTTTTAGTTATAGCGTGTTGGCACAAAGTGTTCAATGGCGTGATCAACATAAGGTAAAACGAAAGGAAACTATCTTTGGTATTGCTAAAGAATATGGAGTAACAATTCCACAGCTTCTTGATGCTAACCCTACGATGAAACAGGCTGGTTATGAGTTGAAGAAAGGTGCCTTAATCTTTGTTCCTTATTCAAAGGAGGGAGACTTCCTTCCAGATGGCTCTGTAAAAGGTAAGACGGACAAGATGTCTACAGCAAAGTCTACTGTTGCTCAGGCTCCAGTAAAGGCTGTGAACGCTATCCGCGTTGGTGTTATGCTTCCTTTGCATAACCAAGACGGTGATGGAAAGCGCATGGTTGAGTTCTATCGTGGTGTTCTGTTAGCTCTTAATCAGTTGAAGACAGAAGGAATTACAACAGAAGTACACGCATGGAATGTGCCAAAGGGTGCTGACATTCGTAATACCTTACTTGAGCCAAATGCTTCTAAGTTAGATATCATCTTTGGTCCGCTCTATTCAGAGCAAGTAAAACCATTGGCAGATTTTTGCCGTGAGTATGATATTAAACTTGTTATTCCTTTCTCAATAACAGGTAATGATGTAGAAACGAATCCTAATATATACCAAGTATATCAGACAGATGCTTCGCTGACAAATAAGGCTATAGCTTCTTTCTTGGAGCGTTTCCAAAGGTCACATCATCCTATCTTTGTTAATTGCAAGGATGCTACAAGTCAGGTGGGTGATTTTACTACAAGTTTGAGAAAGCAGCTTGATTTACAAAAAATTAAGTACAATCTTACAAGTTCAAAGTCTTCTAATGCAGACTTCTCTAAGCACTTTGATGCAACTCGTCCTAATGTTGTAATTCTTAATTCGGAGAAGAGTCCACAGTTGAATGAGGTCTTTGCTAAATTGGCTCAGTTGAAGAAGGCACGTCCGGGCGTAGCAATTAGTCTTTTTGGTTATAACCAGTGGTTTGTTTATCAAGATTATAACCTTGACCAGTATTTCACGTATAACACTTATATCCCCTCTACCTATTATTATAATAAAGCAGCGGATAAAACCAAGGAGTTTGAGGCAAAGTATGTAGAACAGTATGGTGAGCCTATGTCAAGACAGTATATTCCTCGTATGGCACTCACAGGCTACGATCAGGCACAGTTCTTTGTACGTGGTTTGAAGGCAAACGGAAAGAACTTCAAGGGTACAGCTGCAGAGGTTAAGTATCGTCCATTGCAGACACGGTATAACTTTGTGCGTGTAGGGCAGGGTGGATATATCAACGACAACTTTCAGCTGGTTCACTTCAAGACAGACCAGACAATGGAGAATCTTGTCTATTAACCTGTAGAAGAGACCTTATTCCAAAGATGAAGAATAAAATCTCAAGAATATTAGCTGTCATCCTACTTTCACTGCCGTTGACTGCTATAGCGCAAATAGGAGACCATCGTAACGACTTTGCCATCGGTGTAAATGGTGGTTATGTACTCTCTAATGTCGGTTTTACCCCGAGCGTAAGACAGTCATTTCATGGTGGATTTACGGGTGGATTAAGCATGCGTTATGTGTGCGAAAAGTATTTCAACACAATCTGTTCTATTTATGGTGAGGTAAACTATGCCTCAATTGGATGGAAAGAGAAGATTCTTACAGGGTCAGACCAGCCAGTGATTAATTCCAACGGATTGGCTGAAGAATATTCACGTACTGTTAATTATGTTCAGATTCCAGTCTTTGCACATCTTGCATGGGGACGTGAGCAGAATGGCTTTAACTTCTTCTTTCAAGCTGGACCACAGTTAGGTCTCTATCTTGGAGAGTCAACTTCAAAGAACTATGACACTCCTAATCTTGCTACTGACGGTACAGGGCGTAGCAATGCGACGATTGCGCAGGAGTCAATGCCTGTTGAGAAGAAACTTGACTATGGTATTGCAGCTGGCTTAGGTATGGAATATAGCAACCGTAGTGTTGGTCATTTCCTGCTCGAAGCCCGCTATTACTATGGATTGGGTAATATCTATGGTAGTTCGAAGAAAGACTATTTTGGTAAGTCAAATTATGGCAATATTTTTGTCAAGGCTACCTATCTTTTTGACATCGTAAAAACAAAGTAATAATTAACCTATATTTTTATCATTATGTTTGAAAACCAACCCAAAGCACTGTATGCGTTGGCATTAGCCAATACTGGTGAGCGTTTCGGCTATTATACCATGATAGCTGTTTTCTCTTTATTTTTAAGAGCCAATTTCGGGTTATCTGGTGATACAGCCGGCTTGATTTATGGTATTTTCCTTGGCTTAGTTTATTTCTTGCCATTGGTCGGTGGTATTATGGCTGACAAGTTTGGCTATGGAAAGATGGTGACTATTGGTATTGTCGTCATGTTTGCCGGCTATTTATTCTTGTCCATTCCATTAGGTGGAGGAGTCTCTGGTTATATGGCGATGTTTGGTGCTTTACTCCTTGTTAGTTTTGGAACGGGCTTGTTCAAAGGTAACCTGCAGGTAATGGTGGGTAATCTTTATGATGCACCAGAACTGTCAGCAAAGCGCGATTCAGGCTTCTCAATCTTTTACATGGCTATTAATATTGGTGCACTTTTTGCCCCTACAGCAGCTGTGAGAATTAAGGAATGGGCTGAGCATTCGCTTGGTTATTCTGGTAATGATGCTTACCACTTCTCTTTTGCAGTTGCTTGTGTTTCTTTGATCGTTTCTATGATGATTTATTATGCTTTCCGCAGCACATTCAAACATGTTGAAGCTGGTGCAGGTAAGAGTAAGAAGACTGACACTACAGTTGCTACAGAAGAACTCACCCCACAGCAGACTAAGGAGCGTATCGTTGCACTTTGCCTTGTTTTTGCTGTTGTTATCTTCTTCTGGATGTCGTTCCACCAGAATGGTCTTACATTGACTTACTTTGCTGATGAGTTTGTTAGTCCTAAGGCAGAGGGTATTCAGACAATGGCATTTGATGTAATCAACCTTGTGATGATTATCTTCATGGTTTACAGTGTTATGTCATTCTTCCAGAGCAAGACTTCTAAGGCTAAGTTGATTTCAACAGTAGTATTTCTTGCTGCAGCTGGTGTATTAGCCTATAAGTTTAATAATATTGGAGGTCCAGTTGATGTTAGTGCTCCTATTTTCCAGCAGTTTAATCCATTCTATGTGGTAGCTCTGACTCCTGTGAGTATGGCTATTTTTGGTGCATTGGCAGCTAAAGGTAAGGAGCCAACAGCTCCTCGTAAGATAGCTTACGGTATGATAATCGCAGGTAGTGCTTACTTGCTTATGGTTTTGGCATCACGTGGTTTGCTTACTCCTAACGAGCAGGCTGCAGCAAAGGAGGCTGGTGAAATAGTTCCATTTGCTTCTGGTAACTGGTTGATTGGTACCTATCTTGTACTTACTTTCGGTGAGTTATTGCTCAGTCCTATGGGTATCAGCTTCGTTAGTAAGGTTGCTCCTCCAAAGTATAAGGGTGCAATGATGGGTGGATGGTTTGTTGCTACAGCTATCGGTAACCTGCTTGTCAGCGTTGGTGGTTATCTGTGGAACGACATTCCTCTGACAATTGTATGGTCTGTCTTTATTGTACTTTGTCTTCTCTCTGCTGGCTTCATGTTCCTTATGATGAAGCGTTTGGAGAAGGTTGCATAATATGATGCTAATATAATTATAAATCGTGATATAACGAAAGGCTGAACTTGAAGCATGAGTTTAGCCTTTTATTATGCCGTAATACAATAAGAAAGTGGATATGTCATAACTTATAAAGTTGATATATCCACTTATGTTTTGTCCATATTTTTCAAATGCTAAATTTTAATAAATGTCCTTTTTGTCTTATACCAGATTTACTTCACATCGTTTTAACATTTAAAATTATTGCTGTCCGATAAAACCTCTACATGCAGCAATACTCTCTCTCAATCCTGCCGAAATACGCGTGATTAGTTTTAATTTCAAATTCCAAGCTCCCTAGAATAATGACAACTCTTCAGGTGGGGCTTTTACCTGGGTAATTAATCTATCCCAATCTTTATGTGGCTGCTCAAAGAATCTTTGTATTGAGACATAACTCATAAGTAGAATTCTTATCATTGTTGCCAAGCCTGAGA